>NZ_JAEHBO010000051.1:0-40932 GCF_016483575.1 Bacillus cereus group sp. N12 | reverse complement strand
TATGTAGACGATCGTATGAAAGGACAAGCTGTATACGATATGATGCAAGGCATTGATTATGATATACAGTCTTACTTAAATGAGGCCCGTAAAGAAGTGAATGAAACGATGTGGTATGGAAAAGTAGATGGGTTTATTAATGAAATAAATCGTATTGCTCTTCTAAATGAAGTAACGTCAGAAAATAAATGGCTCGTTAATAATGGAATTTATTTTGCTAGCCGTTTAGGGAAGTTTCATAGCAATCCAAATAAAGGATTAGAGGTTGTTACACAAGCGATGCATATGTATCCACGTTTAAGTGAACCGTACTTTGTTGCGGTAGAACAAATTACAACAAATTATAACGGGAAAGATTATAGCGGGAATACGGTAGATTTAGAGAAGATTCGTAAAGAAGGAAAAGAGCAATACTTACCAAAAACGTATACATTTGACGATGGATCTATTGTATTTAAAACTGGGGCTAAAGTGTCTGAAGAAAAAATTAAGAGATTATATTGGGCTGCGAAGGAAGTAAAAGCGCAATATCACCGCGTAATCGGAAATGACAAAGCTTTAGAACAAGGTAATGCAGACGACGTATTAACGATAGTAATCTATAATACTCCAGATGAATATCAGTTAAACAGACAATTGTATGGATATGAAACAAACAACGGTGGAATTTATATTGAAGAGACAGGTACATTCTTTACATATGAGCGTACGCCAGAGCAAAGTATTTATAGTTTAGAAGAGTTATTCCGTCATGAGTTTACTCACTATCTTCAAGGGAGATATGAAGTTCCCGGTTTATTTGGAAGAGGAGATATGTATCAAAATGAAAGATTAACTTGGTTCCAAGAAGGGAATGCAGAATTTTTCGCAGGATCTACTCGTACAAATAATGTAGTACCGAGAAAGAGCATCATTAGCGGATTATCATCTGATCCTGCAAGCCGTTATACAGCAGAGCGCACACTATTTGCTAAATATGGTTCTTGGGATTTCTATAACTACTCGTTCGCATTGCAGTCTTACTTATATACGCATCAGTTTGAAACATTTGATAAAATTCAAGATTTAATTCGTGCGAATGACGTGAAAAATTATGATGCATATCGTGAAAATCTAAGTAAAGATTCTAAGCTAAATAAAGAGTATCAAGAGTATATGCAGCAGTTAGTTGATAATCAAGATAAGTACACTGTACCGGAAGTAGCAGATGATTATTTAGCTGAACATGCACCAAAGTCGTTAACAGAAGTGAAGAAAGAAATTAGTGAGACGTTGTCTATGAAAGATGCAAAAATGACAAAACACGAGTCTCAATTCTTTAATACATTTACATTAGAAGGTACGTTTACAGGTAGTGTAACAAAAGGCGAATCAGAAGACTGGAATGCAATGGGTAAAAGAGTAAATGAAGCTTTAGAACAATTGGCGCAAAAAGAATGGAGCGGCTACAAAACGGTTACAGCATATTTCGTCAATTATCGTGTGAATAGTTCCAATGAATTTGAATATGATGTAGTCTTCCATGGTATCGCAAAAGATGACGGAGAAAATAAAGCTCCGACAGTTCATATAAACGGTCCTTATAATGGGCTTGTAAAAGAAGGAATTCAATTCAAAAGTGATGGATCAAACGACGAAGATGGAAAAATCGTTTCTTATTCATGGGAGTTTGGAGACGGAAGAACAAGTACAGAAGTTAATCCAGTACATGCATATGAAAAAGAAGGAACTTATAAAGTAGTGTTAAGAGTAAAAGATGATAAAGGAAAAGAGAGTAGAAGTGAAACAACTGTTACGATTAAAGATGGAAGTTTAACAGAATCTGAACCAAATAATCGTAAAGAGGAAGCAAATCGTATCGGACTAAACACTACTATAAAAGGTAGCCTTATCGGCGGGGATCACACCGATGTTTATACATTTAATGTAGCAGCAGCGAAAGATCTCGATATTTCTGTTTTAAATGAGTATGGAATTGGGATGACGTGGGTACTTCACCATGAATCAGATATGCAAAATTATGCTGCTTACGGTCAAGCTAATGGAAATCATATAGAAGCAAAATTAAATGCAAAACCAGGTAAGTATTACTTGTATGTATATAAATATGATAATGGCGATGGAACGTACTCATTATCACTAAAATAAGTGCTTTTCCAATGTATGTTTAACTTTACTTTTTGTGGAAAATAGTATATTATATAGATATATAATATATCGGTTATTTTCTAGGAGGAGCCTGTCACAATAGGTTTCTCCTGTTCTTTTTTAGAGACCTGTCTTACAGGTTTTTCTTTAAAGAGTAAATAACTGAAAATTGAGATTAATAATCTTTGAAAGAGGTGAGGCATACACATAACAAAAAAGGGATTGTTTAAGAAAGGGGGATAAGAAATGTTCTTGTTTGGTTATCCACTTGAAACAATTTATTTATATGGATTTGTTATTGCGACTATACTCACTGTTATTTATATTTTCTTTGGAGATATATTTGAATCAATATTTAGTTTTGGGGGCGGATCTGTATCCGTTGTTACCTTATTACTTAGTTTCTTCGCTATGTTATGTGGAATTAGTTATATAGGAGAATATTTATTTTCCTTTAATAGTACTATTATTTTCGCTGGTTCATTTGCTATATCTTTTATCGGTGTTTTCATAATGAAAATATTAATTTTAAAACCGATTGCAGAAGCAGAACAAAATACCGTACAACGTATGGATGAATTCATTGGTTGCAAGGGAGAAGTCATTACGACAATTCCTACAGAAGGATTTGGTGAAGTATTAATCTCCTCCCAATTTGGAAGTAATGCAATCCCAGCTAAAACAATTGGAAAGAAAGACATTTCACAAGGAACCGAAGTTATTATCGAGGGGGTTCAAGATGGTGTTTTGCTTGTACAAAACATCGCTTATTCTTTAAAGAAACCAAAATTATAAGGGGGAATTTACATGACAATTCCATTAATTATCGGTGGAGTTTTACTCGCAATTTTAATTCTACTCATTTTAGTATTCATTACGAAGTATCGAACAGTTGGTCCAGATGAAGCGTTAATTGTTACAGGGAACTGGCTTGGTGGTGGGAAAAATGTTGTTACCACTGATGATGGAAAGAAGATTAAGATTATTCGCGGTGGCGGTACTTTTGTAGTTCCAATTATGCAAAGAGCAGAGCCTTTAAGCCTATTAAACTACAAATTAGAAGTTGGTACACGTGATACGTATACGAAACAAGGTGTACCAATTACAGTAAATGGTGTTTCTATTATTAAAGTAGGATCGACAATTGAAGAAGTTTCTACAGCAGCTGAACAATATTTAGGAAAAGAAACGGAAGAGTTAAAAATAGAAGCAAAAGAAGTTTTAGAAGGGCATCTCCGTGCTATCTTATCTTCTATGACAGTAGAAGATGCGTATAGTAATAGAGAGCAATTTGCTCAAAAGGTGCATGAAGTAGCTTCTACAGATTTAAAGAAGATGGGTCTTCGCATCGTCTCTTTTACAATTAAAGAAATAATGGACAAAAACGGATACTTAGATGCGCTTGGACAGCCGCAAATTGCAATGGTTAAGCGTGATGCAACAGTTGCAAATGCAGAGCGTGAAAAAGAGGCACGAATTGAAAAAGCTCGTGCTGAGAAAGAAGCAAAAGAAGCAGAATATCAACGTGATGCACAAATCGCTGAAGCTGAAAAACATAAGGAATTAAAAGTGCAGTCCTATAAGAGAGATCAAGAACAAGCTCGTGCAGATGCGGACCTTTCTTACGAATTACAACAAGCGAAAGCGCAACAAGGTGTTACAGAAGAGCAAATGCGCGTTAAAATCATTGAGCGTGAAAAGCAAATTGAATTAGAAGAAAAAGAGATTGCACGTCGTGAAAAGCAATATGATGCAGAAGTGAAGAAAAAAGCAGATGCAGATCGCTATGCTGTCGAACAATCAGCAGAAGCGGAAAAAGTAAAACAAATGAAAAAAGCAGATGCGGATCAATATAAGATTGAAGCAGAAGCAAGAGCACGTGCAGAAGAAGTTCGTGTAGAAGGTTTAGCGAAAGCAGAGATTGAGAAAGCACAAGGTCAAGCGAAAGCGGAAGTACAAAAAGCACAAGGTACAGCAGAAGCAGATGTTATTAGATTAAAAGGTTTGGCTGAAGCTGAAGCCAAACAAAAAATTGCAGAAGCATTTGAATTATATGGTCAAGCGGCAATTATGGATATGGTTCTTAAAATGCTTCCAAGTTACGCGAAAGAAGTCGCAAGCCCACTTAGCAACATTGATAAAATTACAGTTGTCGACACAGGCGGCGGTGGTAAGAATAGCGGTGCTGGAAAAGTAGCAGGGTATGCGACTGATTTAATGGCAACGATGCAGGAGACATTAAAAGCTTCCTCTGGTATTGATTTAAAAGAGTTATTAGAAGGGTTTGCAGGTAAAGGTGCAGTACAGCAGTTATCGAATGATAAACCTGTCGTATCTGTAGTAGAAGATAAGAAAAAAGAAGTAGAAAAAGATAAAGAATAGTAAGGTAGGAAGAACCTCTAGCATGTGCTAGAGGTTCTTCTATGAATCGTAATATTTCGAATAATATACATTTTTATACATTGTTTTAATTATTTAATTTTTATAGAATGAAGTAAGTATGCAATAATCCTTTAAATTTAGAAAGATGGGTAAAAGAGAAATAGAGAGTCTCGTCAATCTATTTATATCTTAAAATTTTTATAAATGGATTAATTGTAATTTATTGCATGTAAAACGGTATGGAGGGGTAGAAATATGTTTCAAAGGAAGTTAAGGAGTAGTAGTTTAAAAACAAAGTTACTTGTTTCATTTATTATCATTTTAATTCTTCCAAGTATTGTAATTGGTTGGACGTCTTATCAGCAGGCGAAAACAAATTTTAATGAAACGATTTTAAACTCGGCGAAAGATAATATAAAAATTTTGGATAATGTAATTAATAAGGAATTGGATAGTAAAAAAGTAGATGCAACTTATTTTACGAAATTATTTACACAATCAAGTTACCAAGCGGATCAAATACAAAATATCCAAAATAAACTAGAAGAATATAATAAGTTACATCCGGAAATGGAAGCTATCTATACTGGGTCTAGCAACGGGCAATTTATTCAATCACCGGCAATTCAAATGCCAGAAGGATATAATCCTACAGAAAGAGATTGGTATAAAGAGGCAGTGAAAAAAAGCGGAGAAGTGATTGTAACTGCTCCATATAAGTCAAAAACGACAGGGAATACTGTTATCACACTGGCAAAACAAAATGAGGATAAAAGTGGCGTTCTTGGGATTGACTTAATTATCAATAATATTGTAACTACTTCCAAGATGGTTAATATCGGTAAGGAAGGTTATGTAGCGATATTTGATCAAGATAAAAATGTAGTCGCACACCCGACACTGAAGCCGGGTGAGAAGTTAGAAGAGAAACTTAGTAAGGAATTTTATAAACAGGAAGCTGGTGATTTTCATTATTCATTAGATGGTGAAGATCGTAACATTACTTTTAAAACGAATAAGAAAACTGGATGGAAAATAGCGGGGATAATGCCTTCAAAAGAAATTATTCAAGCGGCTGAACCTATTTTCTATAAAACGATAACTGTTATTGGGATTTCATTAATGATTGGTGGGGTTTTAATTTACTTCATAATTGCTTCTATTATTAAACCGTTAAAACAACTTGTTCTATCATCTAGGAAAATTAGTGAAGGTGATTTAACAGAATCTATTACAGTTCATTCTAAAGATGAAATCGGGCAGTTAGGAGAAAGTTTTAATGAGATGGCATCATCATTACATAATGTCATTTCCAATATAAATATTTCAGCAAGTCATGTAGCAGCATCTTCAGAAGAATTAACAGCTAGCATGAAGCAGACAAGTGAAGCGACAGAACAAATTACACAAGCTATAGAGCAAGTGTCGAGTGGGGCTGAAATACAAACGAGAGAAGTTGAAGAAGGAGCGACGTTATTAGAAGAAGTTACAGAAGGAGTTCAGCGTGTTGCTGATAGTTCTTCATTAGTATCAACAGCTTCTATGTATACGAAGAAAAAAGCTGAAGATGGTGGGAAGTTAGTTGAGCAAACTGTGAATCAAATGCAATTAATTCATGAGTCAGTTTCAAATTCAGATAAAGTCATTGCTTTATTAGATGATAAGTCGAAACAAATCGGAGCAATTCTGGAAGTGATTCAACATATTGCAGAGCAGACAAATTTATTAGCATTAAATGCTGCAATTGAGGCTGCAAGAGCTGGGGAGCAAGGAAGAGGATTTGCAATTGTAGCGGATGAAGTGCGAAAATTAGCTGAACAATCAGGACAGTCTTCTACGGAAATTGGAAAACTAGTGAAAGAGATTCAATTTGATATAAAAGAAACGGTAAGCTCTATGAATCAAGTTGGAACAGAAGTACAATCAGGTCTTGTAGTTGCAAATGAAACGAAGCAAAGCTTTGCTGAAATATTGAAATCTACAAATGATACAGTTGTGCAAATTGATAGTATGGTAGAAGTAGCGAAACAAATGACGGTAGATGCCAAACAAGTAAGTGCATCTATTAATGAAATTGCAGCTACGATTGAAGAAAATGCAGCAAGTGTTCAAAATATTGCTGGCTCTTCTGAAGAGCAATTAGCTTCAGTAGATGAAATTAATGGAGCAGCAGTTCACTTATCACAAATGGCAGAAGAATTGCAAGAGATGATTGGCAAGTTTAAAGTGTAATAAAAAATATTAAGAAACGAGGTAGTAATTTTACTTCGTTTCTTTTTTTATGGAGATAAAAATAAAGAAATGTGTAGTAACCGTGTTATGATTAAGTTTAACAATTGAAAAAACTGTATTTTCTTTAAATTCTATCTTTATCCATGTTAGGGGAATGGTTTTGAAATTAAAAAAATTAAAACTACAACCGAGAATTACATTAACTATTAGTACACTTATTCTTGTTGTGCTTTTGTTAACAAGTTATTTGTTTTACTACATATTATCTGAAACAGTAGAAGAGCAAATTGGTAAAAGAGCTTTGCATGTTGCGAAAACAGTTGCAGCTATACCGGAAATCGCGGAAGCTTTTCAAAAAGAAAATCCAGCTTCTATTATTCAGCCGATTGCAGAAAAAATTCGAATTGATACAGATGCTGATTTTATTGTGGTTGGAAATAAAGAAGGGATTCGTTATGCACACCCCAAGAAAGACAAAATAGGAGAAGTAATGGTTGGTGGAGATAATAAAGGAGTGCTATTAGAAGGGAAATCTTACGTTTCGAAAGCAACGGGATCACTAGGACCTTCCTTACGCGGAAAAGTTCCAATCCGTAATCAGGATAATAAAATTATTGGTGTAGTATCTGTTGGATTTTCAATGGATGATATTCATGGAGCGGTAGAAGTGTATGGAAAGCGTGTATTTTGGATTACAATAATCGGTTTGTTAATGGGGATAATCGGTTCCATATATTTAGCTGCAAGTATAAAAAGAATGATGTTTGGGATGGAACCAGAAGAAATTTCATCTTTATATGAAGAGCATAGTACAGTGATTCAATCTGTACGAGAAGGGATTATCGTAATTGATAAAAAGGGCATGATTAGTTTAGTCAATCAAGCAGCCTACGATATTCTTTCACTAGACAACCGAAAAAATATCATTGGATCATTTATTTTAAATATAATTCCTAATTCATCCATACTAGATGTACTTCAAACTGGTGAAGAACAGTTTGATCGTCAATTAAATATAAAAGGGCAGGCTGTTATTGCTAATCGTCTACCTATTAAAGTAAATAATAAAGTAACCGGCGTCGTATCGAGCTTACGTTTGAAATCTGAAATGGATCAGTTAACAGCAGAATTATCTCAGACGAAGCAATATACAGAGGCGTTACGAGCACAAACCCATGAATACAATAATTTATTGTATACGCTTTCAGGTCTTATCCAATTAGAGTCATATGAAGATGCTCTAGAGCTCATTCATAAGGAGACGGCGGTATATCAAGATTTTGTTCAATTTATTATGAAGCGAATTCAAAATCCATGGCTAGGTGGAATTTTAATTGGATTTTATAATAGGGCAAGAGAGTTGAAGATTGATTTTGTACTAGATCGAGAAAGTAGTTTAGAAACATTAAGTCCGCATATTGAGAGTAATTATGTCGTTTCGATTTTAGGGAATTTAATTACGAATGCATTTGAAGCAATTGAAAAAAATCAAGAGCATGATAAGAAAGTTAGAATGTTTGTAACAGATATCGGAGAAGAAATATTAATTGAAGTGGAAGATTCGGGGCAAGGGATTCATGATGAAATAATTACTAGCATATTTTATAAAGGCTTTTCAACGAAAGAAGGAGAGAAGCGAGGATATGGATTAGCAAAAGTGAAAGAGTTAGTAGAAGATTTAAATGGAAGCATTGCAATTGAAAAAGGGGATTTAGGTGGTGCGTTGTTCATTATTGCATTACCGAAAGAGAGAGGCGAGTTGTAATGGGTGAGGAGATTGAAGTATTAATTGTAGAAGATGATATTCGGATTGCTGACATTCATCGGCGTTTTACTGAAAAAATTGAAGGATTTAAAGTAATTGGAACAGCAACGACTGGGGAACAAGCGAAGGAATGGCTAGAGCTTGTGAAGCCACAACTCGTTTTATTAGACGTGTACTTACCTGATATACAAGGAACAGAACTTGTCACATATATTAGGCATAATTTGCATGATACAGATATTATTATGATTACAGCTGCATCGGAAACAGATGTAGTAAGGCATGCTTTACGTGGTGGAGTAACTGATTATATCGTAAAACCACTTATGTTTGACCGTTTTAAAGCGAGTTTAGAAAGTTATCAAAAAAAGATTAGGCAGTTAAAGAAAAGCAATCAATTATCTACAGAACAAATTGAACACTTATGGTCTCAAAGAGGTGTGAAGGGAAATACAGTTGAATATGCTCCAAAAGGAATAGATCCTTTAACTTTAGCGAAAATAAAAAAGCATATGTTAACAGTTAATGAAGAAGGAATTACCGCAGAAGTGTTAAGCTCGATGGTTGGAGTAAGTCGATCAACAGCGAGACGCTATTTAGAGTATTTAATATCTGGGAAGAAAGTACATGCAGAGCTTATATATGGAAGTGTAGGGAGACCAGAGAGAAGGTATTTTCTCGTTTCTTCATAACAAAAACAGTAGAGGATTTATTTCTTCTACTGTTTTTTGCGTCTTATATTGGAATAATCCCAATTACAATTCCAGTAATCAACATCACCATTGTCGTTCCAACGGCCCACAATAAAGTGAAGCGTTGATGTTCACCAAAATCAACTTTAGCCATTCCGACCAATAAATAAGTGGAAGCGACAAGAGGACTTAATAAGTGAACGGGTTGACCGAGTAAGGAAGCGCGTCCCATTTCAGCTGCACTAATTCCATAAGTAGCAGCAGCCTTCGTTAAAATAGGTAATACCCCGAAGTAAAATGCATCATTGGACATGAAAAATGTGAACGGCATACTAAGAAGAGCTGTAATAATTGGCAACTGTGGTCCAAGTGCATCTGGTATAAGAGTTACTACACTTTGAGCCATTGCATCTACCATTTTTGTTCCAGATAAAATACCAGTGAAAATTCCAGCAGCAAATACGAGTGAAACAACAGCTAATACGTTTCCTGCATGAGAGGCAATACGTTCTTTTTGTTGTTCTAAGTTTGGATAGTTAATCATAACAGCAATAGCGAAAGCAACTGTAAAGAGAACAGGTAACGGCATAACTTCTAGTATGAGACAGACAAGTAATGTAGCGGTCAATAAAAAGTTAATCCATAGAAGTTTAGGGCGTTTATGCACGGCAGCTTCTACTGTGGCAGCTTGCTCATCCATTGTTTGCATTTGTTTTAAATATTGCACATCTATAATGCCTAAACGTTTTCTTTCTTTTTTTCCAAGATAGTAGGCAACGAAAACTACCCAAATTGCACCAGCAATCATTCCTGGTATAAGTGGTGTAAAGAGCTCTGATGCATCTAGTCCAAGTGCACTCATAACTCGAGCAGTTGGTCCACCCCAAGGTGTAAGATTTGTCACACCTGCCCCTAACATAACAACCCCAGCTAATATAAGTGGATTCATTCCGAGACGTTTATATAATGGGTACATTGCGGAAACAGTAATCATATACGTTGTTGTTCCGTCCCCATCTAATGAAACAATAATAGTAAGAATGGCTGTACCAACAACAATTTTTAAAGGATCCCCTTTTACAAATTTTAATATTTTACTAATGACAGGATCGAATAAACCGCTATCGATCATAATTCCAAAATATAAAATGGCAAACATAAGCATAATACCGGTAGGTGCTAATTTTTGAATGCCCTCTAACATCATAGGACCCATGTCTGCATAAAATCCGCCAATTAATGCGAAAGTAATTGGAATTAATATTAATGCTACTAATGCTGACATACGTTTCGTCATGATTAAAAACATAAAGACAAATACCATTGTAAATCCAAGTAGAGCTAACATCCGATCTCCCCCTTAAAAAAATGATTGCGCTTTCAAAATAAAGTAAAAATTCAGAACAATGTTTTTTGTTTATCATAAAAGCATCTATCCAAATGGTAAATAATTTGAAAAATAACACCATTAGAAGCATAATTTTTATTTTGGTCATATTGTTCACGAAGGTAATTTTGAATTTTTAAAAATATAATTTACTTCTAACAAGAGTGATAGAATAAGGTGAAAATAGTGAAGTGCGAAGTAGGGAGTAGATTTTGAATGGAAACGAGAATAGAAGAAGTTTATAGTTCTTATGAGGGGAAGATAGAAGAGATTTTTGTTAATGAATCTTCTTATGTATATGAGTGGGAAAAATTAATGATGGTCCGAAAAAATAATGGTGAGCTTGAAAAAGTCGCGGTCGGTATCAGTGGAAATATAAGATTAGTAAATGTAGAAGTTGGGCAGAAAATTAATACAGATACATTATTAGTTAAGTTAGAAGATGATTTATTAATTACAGGCTGTGAATGATGAAAGATGTGTAGAAATAGCTACACATCTTTTTTGTTTTCTATATTACAAAAAGCACATTGTTTTTTCACAAATCCCACACAAGTTTTTGATATTCTCCTTGTGGAGTATACGGTTTTTAGGGAGGAATAGTGATGAGAATAAAGTATGTTGTGCTTGCTATATGTTTATGTTTCTTATTTACGATAGTGGGGTGTGGGAAAAAGGGAACAACAGCTGTGGCAATTGATGAGAAACATGATAAGTGTGATATTTGCCAAATTGGGGTAACGGATAATCAATTTGCAACAGAAATCATTTTAGAAAATGGAAAAGCGTTAAAGTTTGATGATATTGGTTGTATGTATAAATGGATGGAGATTAATCCAGGCGAAAAGACGAAAGAACAATTTGTTCGAGATTATGATTCGAAAGATTGGGTTTCGTTAGAAGACGCTACTTACGTATATGATAAAACAATAACGACACCAATGGCTTATAATGTCATTTCATTTAAAAATAAAAAAGATGCAGAGAGCTTTGTATCTAACTATAAGGGTAAGGTTCTTTCGTATAAAGAGCTAGCAGAGCATAAATGGGAAATGAATAAAGAAATGATGGGGAAACCGAAAACAGGGAATCACGGTGGGCATCATTAATACTAGAAAAAGACAACTATATAGTTGTCTTTTTCTAGCATTACTCAGGTGCAAATATAGAAAAGGTGTAAAATTTTTAGAAGAACGGTTACAATGGAGTATAGTGACCTAAAGCAATCATTTATCCCGCATTAACGGGCAGTAAGATCCCCACCTCAAAATTTAGTGAAAGCAAAGAAGTTAGGTGGAGATCAACTGCCCGTAAAAGCCTGATTGGTTCAACTAATAATTAGTGGTAGATGAACAAAACCCCCACTAATTAAAGTTTCACTTTATGTACTTTTTAGAAATGTATACAAATGCGGTTAAAACGTGCTAAACTAATTGCTTCATAATGTTAATGATGAGGCCATCAGGCGTATCATTCCAATAGGTTGAGAAACATAGGAAAAGCTTAAGATAATCCGATTAAAGAAGGAATATAAAGGGCTTATGGATAAATGTACTCAAGAAGAGTTATTGTATGTGATGGAGGAATGGTTAAGAAAACATTATCTTTCATAGGAGCTGTAGTTGTGAGAAAACAAAAAATTTTATTATGTATGTTATTAGGACTTTTAATGACGGTAGTGGCTTGCGATAAGCAAGAGGAACCAGAATCGAAACCGGTTCATGTGAAAAACGAAAAGAAAAAAGAAAAGCATAAAGAACAAGAAGAAGTTAAAGAAGAAAAAAGTATAAATTTACTGGACAAACAGTTGTTACTTTCAGCGACTCTTGGAGACACAGAGACAGCTATGAAGTTGATTCAGGATGGAGCGAATATAAACGTAGAAGGTGACAACCGAGAAACGCCTATCCTTGCAGCAACGTACCAAAATCATGTAGAGACAGTTAAAGCATTAATTGGTGCAGGTGCAAATATTGAAGTCAAAGATGAGAAACAAAGCAATCCATTCCTTTATGCAAGTAGAGAAGGGTATACGGATATTGTAAAAGTATTAATTAATGCAGGAGTTAATACGAAAGAAACGACTAAGTCAGGTGGCACAGCACTCATTTCTGCATCTGAGCGTGGTCATGTAGAGGTTGTTAAAGAATTATTAGAGCATACAGATATTGATGTGAATTATAAAAATGAACGTGGTGGTACAGCTTTAATAGAAGCAATTGTATTGGGAAATGGTAGTGAAAGCCATAAGAAAGTAATTCAAATGCTTATTGACCACGGGGCAGATGTAAATATGGCCAATAAGGAAAATATTACGCCGCTGCAATATGCTGAAAAAAGAGGTTTTAAAGATATTGCGAATGTGTTGAGAATAGCTGGTGCGAATGAAGTAGTGCAGCCGCAACCACAATCGGTGGAATAATAAGAAAAAGACATAAAGAGTACGAAATAATCCCATTTAGATAGACAGAATGAAGAAGTCATTTTAGTATGATTGATTCAGTAATGTGTATTTAAATGGGATTTTTGTTTTGAACATCAGAAAATAGAGTATGAATGGATGGTATATGGAGGCTACACAGGGTAATGAAGGAGGGCATAAATGCGATTTTCAGAACTTGAGTTAATAGTAATTCAGGCAGAGGTTTTATTTGTTCATAATCAAGTGGGAAGAATAAAGAGTGTAAATGAACAGGGAAATCCGAAAGCACCACGTTTTTTTCTTAGCAAAACTCGTGAAGGGAATATAACGAGATATCATTGTAGTCTGGATGGTGAAATAATAAGTAAGATTGAGAAATTAATTCGAGAACGTTCAAATCACATAGAGATAGCAAAGATCATGAAAGTATTAAATGAAGAGAGAACGGTAGAGAATATTTGGATGGGTCCTGCTTACATGTTTCCAAATAATTCAAATGAGCCGACTAGGGTGATACAAATAACAGAGAAGAATAAAGAGCTCATGCGAGAAAATTTTCCTAATCTAATAGAACAGATGGAATGGAGGCAACCTTATTTTGCAATTGTTGAAAATGAACAAGTCGTTTCTATATGCTGCAGTGCAAGAAGTACGCCTATAGCTGCTGAGGCAAGTGTGGAAACTGTAGAGGGCTTTCAGGGAAAGGGATATGGTGCTGATGTCGTTAGAGCTTGGGCAATGTCAATAAAAGAAGAAAAACGTATTCCGCTTTATAGTACCTCTTGGGATAATTGTGCTTCACAAGCAGTGGCGAGAAAACTAAAACTCATTAACTATGGAATTAATTTACATATTGATTGAAATGTAAATATTGTTGTGTTCTGTTAGAGTTTATTCGTATATCTAGATTATTGTAAAAGTAATATGGTGAATATTAACATTCGATTAACACCTAATTAACAATTTATCAAAACTGACTTAATAAATGCGTAATATAGTAAAGGTAACAAAATAACTAGGGTAGAGAACATTTGAGAACACCCGCTTACATATAACGTGCCACTTTCTTAGGTGTGCTCTATTCCCTAGAGTTCAAATAAGGAGAAAGGTGTTCTATGTAAGTAGGTGTTTTTAGTTTGGATAAAAATAGAAAAGCTAGGTGGAATAAATGTTTAAAGAACCTCATATCGCGATGATAAAGGATTGGAAAGGGTATAAAGCATACAAAAAATTACCGAAAACAGTTTTTCTTATGACTGGTTCAATGCTGGAGTTACCAGAGCGTGTATACGAATTACAGAAACATGGACATGATGTATTTCTTCATTGTGATTTTATACAAGGCTTAAATACGAACACAGAGGAAGCCCTTTTGTATATTCAAGATGTTATCGGAGCACAAGGTATTATTTCAACAAAAGGTTCGACAATTCGAAATGCCAATAAAATTGGATTAAAAACGATTCAACGAATTTTTATTGTCGATACTTTATCTCTTACAAAATCAGTTGAAAATTGTAAAACGACTAAACCAAATGCGGTAGAGATTATGCCTGGAATTATGCCTTCTATTATTAAACAGCTAGCAGAGAAAATAGAGTTTCCCATTATTGCAGGTGGATTGATTCAAACGCGGGAAGATGCGGAAACTGCCATTCGTGCAGGAGCAAGTGCGATTTCAACGAGTCATTATGAAGTATGGATACAAGAAGAAAAAAGGAGTGCAACCTTGTGATCGAATTGAAAGATGTTTCAAAGGTATATAAAAATGCGGAAGAGACAGCGGTTAAAGACGTATCGGTTCATATTAAGAAGGGAGAATTTTTCGTTTTAGTTGGACCTTCGGGATGTGGAAAAAGTACATTACTACGAATGATTGCTGGCTTAGAAGAAATCTCTTCGGGAGATTTAATGATTAATGAACGTGTTGCAAATGATTTAGAGCCGAAAGACCGTAATCTATCAATGGTATTTCAAAATTATGCACTATATCCACACCTAACTGTAGAAGAAAATATTTTATTTGGACTTAAGGTAAGGAAGGTACAAAAAGAAGAGCGACAAAAGCGATTAATGGAAGCTATTGAAATGGTAGGGCTGAAAGAGTATGTGAAAATGAAACCGGGCCAATTATCAGGCGGACAAAGACAGCGTGTTGCGCTTGCCAGGGCAATCGTGAGTCAAGCACCGATTTGTTTAATGGATGAACCACTTTCGAATTTAGATGCGAAATTACGTGCGCAAATGAGAATTGAAATTAGAGAAATTCAGCAACGACTAGGAATTACGATGATTTACGTTACTCACGATCAAATAGAAGCGATGACTATGGGAGATCGTATCATGGTCTTGAATAAAGGAAGTATACAACAAGTTGGAACACCTCTTGATATATACAACGAACCAGCAAACGAATTTGTTGCAAGTTTTATAGGTTCTCCTTCTATGAATATAAATGATGGAGAAGTGGATAAAGAAAAAGGCGTATTACATATAGGGCAATTGCAAATTCCATTATCTATTGGACAGTTAAAGCAATTACCAGCAGGGACAATTCGAATAGGTATGCGTCCTGAGCATATTGCATTGTCTGAGGCAGGACAAGAAGTTACGCTGCAATCTGTAGAAGTATTAGGGAATGAGTCTATATTAAACTTTGCGGTAAATGGAACAACTTGGAGTGCGAAAGTCATAGGACAGTTACTCCTGAACAAAGGTGACAAAGTAAAATTATTATTCTCGCAAGAAAAACTATGTTTCTTTCACCAAAATAAGAATGAACGATTAAAAGTGGTGGCTGAAGAAGAGTTGAAAGTGGTGGCGAAATAATGATTGAAGTAGGGAAGTTACCAGTTCAAACAGCAGTGTCAAAAAAGAAGAGTTTATGGGGCAGAACGAAAGATTTAAGAATAGGATTATTGTTTTTGGCTCCATCTATTTTGTTATTTTCAATTTTTCTTTTCTATCCATTGTTTAGGACGATTTACTATAGCTTTTATTTAACAGATATACACGGAGAAGCCAATCTTTTCGTTGGCTTAGAAAATTATCAATATTTATTTTCTGATCCTGCTTTCTACAAAAGTATAAAGTCAACTTTATTATTTGTTTTATATACAGTGCCTACTAGTATTGTATTCGCCTTATTTCTTGCATTAATTGCAAATGAAAAAGTAAGAGGTATTGGATTGTTCCGTGTTCTCTTTTCTTCAACGATGGGAATATCAGTAGCTGCTAGCGCAGTGATTTGGCTATTTTTATTTCATCCAAGTGTAGGGTTATTTAATAATATATTAGCCGCTATGAATCTTCCGGCAATCGCATGGTTAACGAGTCCGGACTGGGCACTGTTTTCTGTATCGGTTACAACGGTTTGGGTGAATACAGGATTTGCATTTTTAGTTATATTAGGTGGTTTGCAAAATATTGATACGTCTTTATATGAGAGTGCATCTATAGATGGTGCTAGTTATTTATATAAGCTTCGCCGCGTTACATTACCGATGCTATCACCAACTTTATTCTTTATCGTGACAGTAACGTTAATTAGTGCATTCCAAAGCTTTGGACAAATTGATATTTTAACGCACGGTGGACCGAATGATGCAACGAATTTAATTGTGTATTCGATTTATAAAGAGGCATTTGTGAATCATCAATTTGGAACAGCGAGTGCACAAGCGATGGTATTATTTGTTTTCATTTTTATTGCTACATTACTTCAATTCAAGTTTGCTGAGAGAAAGGTGCATTATAAATGATCGTTAAACAGTGGAAACAAAATTTCCTATTATACATGCTGCTCATTATTAGTGCAGTAATGGTGTTTTTTCCTGTACTCTATGCGTTTTTAATAAGCTTTATGACACCAGATGATATTCAAATGAGAAGGTTATTTCCGACCCAATTTACTTTCGATAATTTTATGAATATCTTTCAAAAAGTACCGCTTTTTACATACTTGTACAACAGTTTAATTGTATCGACGATTGTTATGATTGGACAACTTATCGTATCCAGTTTAACAGCTTATGCTTTTGTTTTTCTTCAGTTTAAAGGGAGAAACGTAATTTTCTTCTTGTTTATTTCAACGATGCTTATTCCGTGGGAAGCAACGATGGTACCGAACTTTTTAACGATTCAAAACTTTGGTTGGATCAATAGCTTTGCTGGGATGACAGTGCCATTTTTTGCAACAGCTTTCGGTATTTTCTTACTACGCCAACATTTTATGACGCTTCCGAATGAATTGAAAGAAGCTGCTTTTATTGAAGGGATTGGAAATGTAAGGTTTTTATTCAGCGTTGTAATTCCGTATTGTAAAACGAGTTTTATTACGCTTGGAGTATATAGCTTTTTAACAACATGGAATATGTACTTGTGGCCGCTCTTAGTGACCACTGATGAAAAAGTCAGAACAGTTCAAATTGGTGTGAAGCAACTTCAATCTCAAGAAGTTGCAACTGATTGGGGAAGCGTAATGGCCGGTGTTACGGTTATCGTCATTCCAACGTTGATTTTACTATTTTTAGGGCAAAAGCAATTACAACAAGGATTAACAAAAGGTGCAATTAAATAAGCATACATAGGAAAAGGTGGGATTGAGATGAGTTTATTGAAAAAAAGTGCTGCTCTTTTAATGGCAGCCACAATGGCATTAACTGGGGCTGCTTGTTCAAATAGTAAAACAGAGGGGAAACCTGAAGCGCAGGCAAAAGTAGCACCAGTTGAAAAAAATGGTGATAAAACTGTAATTCGTTTTTGGCATGCGATGGGTGGAAAAACACAAGGTGTACTAGATGGGCTTGTTGCAGACTATAATAAATCGCAGAATAAGTACGAGATAAAGGCAGAGTTTCAAGGAACATACGAAGAGTCTTTAACGAAGTTTAAAACGATGTCTGCTACGAAAGAAGCTCCAGCTCTTGTTCAATCGAGTGAAATTACAACGAAATATATGATTGATAGCAAAAAGATTACGCCTATCGATAGTTGGATTAAAAAAGATAAGTACGATACATCAAAATTAGAAAAAGCAATTACAAATTATTATTCAGTTGATGGAAAAATGTATTCTATGCCATTTAATTCATCTACGCCAGTATTAATTTATAATAAAGATGCTTTTGCAAAGGCTGGGTTAGATCCAGAGAAAGCTCCACAAACATATGCTGAATTAAAGGAAGCCGCGAAAAAGTTAACGATTAAAGAAGGCGGAAATGTAAAACAATATGGATTCTCTATGCTCAATTATGGTTGGTTCTTTGAAGAATTGTTAGCGACACAAGGGGCTTTATATGTAGATAATGAAAATGGCCGTAAAGATGCTGCAAAGAAAGCGGTATTTAACGGTAAAGAAGGACAGAAAGTATTTGGAATGTTAGATGAATTGAATAAAGCTGGTGCACTAGGAAAGTATGGAGCAAGTTGGGATGATATTCGTGCCGCGTTCCAATCTGGACAAGTTGCTATGTATTTAGATTCTTCAGCAGGTGTTCGTGATTTAATCGATGCATCTAAGTTTAATGTAGGTGTTTCGTATATTCCGTATCCAGAAGATTCAAAGCGAAATGGTGTTGTTATTGGCGGTGCATCATTATGGATGACGAATATGGTTTCAGAAGAAACGCAGCAAGGTGCATGGGACTTTATGAAATATTTAACGAAGCCAGACGTACAAGCAAAATGGCATACTGCAACAGGATATTTCTCAATTAATCCAGATGCATATAATGAATCGTTAGTAAAAGAGCAATATGAAAAATATCCACAGCTAAAAGTAACAGTAGAACAATTACAAGCGACGAAGCAATCTCCAGCAACTCAAGGTGCATTAATTAATGTATTCCCAGAATCACGAGATGCAGTTGTAAAAGCATTAGAAGCAATGTATGACGGAAAGAATAGTAAAGAAGCGTTGGATGAAGCTGCAAAAGCAACAGATAGAGCGATTAGCATTTCAGCTCGTACGAGCCAAAAATAAAAGAAAGCCGTATCCTAAAGGGATACGGCTTTCTTTATAGGGAGATAAGGGATCAAAGAAATGATGAACTCTTATCTCTTTTATATGAGTAAAGGGTCTAGAATGAATATTGTCCTTTTCATTATTTATTTAACTCCATTGCAACTTGTTTACCATTTACGAAAACCTCTACCACCGCTACTACAACTTCCATCACTTTTTTCATATCTCATCTCTCCTTGTTTTTTGTTTCATTTCTTACTTTTAGTATAAGGAAATATAGTAATTACAACTATCGAATTGAATGACAAGAGACTTACAGTGTTGTAAGGAAATTAGCTGCATTTGTAATAATAATACTTTCTAGTAATTGAGTTCAGAAAATTCCTTTAAATAAAGTTATAATTAGAAATAACTTTATTTAGAAAGAAGGAGAAAAATGAATAGGATACTTGTCATTAGTGATATTCATGGAGAGATTGATAAATTTAAAAAGTTACTTGAGGAAATACAATACAACGCAAAACAAGATCAATTAATTCTATTAGGGGATTATGTGGATCGTGGTCCGAATGCACGTGCTGTACTTGAAAAGGTGAAAGAGCTAAAAGAAGAAGGAGCATTCGTTTTAAAGGGAAATCATGAAGATATGATGATTAAAGCGCTAACGACAGATGAGGAACGTTCATGGAACCATTGGGTAAAAAGAAATGGTGGAGATAAAACGTTATATAGCTATGGATTTGTAGAAGAAGATATTGCAGTTAATGAAGGGGACTTCCAAAAGCCAATTTTACAATCTCACGTATTAGAGGAACATGTAAAATTTATTCAAGAATTAGATCATTACATTGAAACAGAAGAGTATATATTTGTACATGCTGGTGTTGAGCCAATGAAACGAGTTTCTGAATCTGAAACATATACGTTAATGTGGATCCGTAATGAATTTCATAGTGGGTATAGTGGCGAAAAGGTTGTTGTATTTGGCCATACGGAAACAAAAACGCTTCATGGTAGTGAGAATTGCGGAGTATATTTTGGTAGTAATCGTATTATTGGAGTTGATGGCGGGGCTGTGTATGGCGGTCAATTAAATTGTTTGGAGTTGCCGAGTAAAAAGGTGTACGTAGTAAAAAATTGAAAGAGATAAGGGGAATCTTATTTCTTTCAATTTTTTATTAAGCAAAATTTAAGAAAGAGTTTTTATAATAAAGGCTCAAAATTTTATATCTAGCAAAAACTTAGAAGGAAATAGTTGAAAATGAAATTACATAATAGGATTACATTCTTTCGTTATGAAGAGCAGAAATGTAATAATAAATAGAATTGAACTATAGTATGGAAGGTGAGAATATGCGCTTACTTGTAGTAGAAGATAATGCTTCGTTATTAGAGTCTATCGTACAAATTTTGCGTGATGAATTTGAAGTAGATACAGCGTTAAATGGAGAAGATGGATTGTTTTTGGCAATGCAAAACATTTATGATGCAATTTTACTTGATGTGATGATGCCAGGAATGGACGGGTTTGAAGTAATTCAAAAAATACGTGATGAAAGAATTGAAACGCCAGTCCTGTTTTTAACAGCAAGAGATTCTTTAGAAGATCGAGTGAAAGGATTGGATTTTGGCGGAGACGACTATATCGTAAAGCCGTTTCAAGCACCAGAACTAAAGGCGAGAATTCGTGCTTTATTACGCAGAAGTGGTAGTTTAACAACAAAGCAGACAATTCGATATAAAGGAATTGAATTGTTTGGAAAAGATAAAGATGTTCAAGTAGAGGGACAAGATATTAAGCTGACATTAAAACAATATGAGCTTTTAGAGTATCTCATTCAAAATAGCGGAAAGATTTTAATGCGTGAACAAATTTTCGATCGTGTTTGGGGATTTGATTCAGATACGACAGTAGCAATTGTAGAAGTGTATGTGCATCATTTACGTAAAAAATTAGAGCCATTCGGTTATCAGAAAGATATTCAAACTGTTCGTGGTATTGGATATATATTAAAAGAGAAATGAAAAAAGGAAGTATGTTTCAAAAAACACGCATTCGTCTGACTATAGTGAACTCATTAGTATTTATCCTATTAATAGGAGTATTAGGTAGTATTGTTTATTCGTACACATATAAGCGTATTTATAATGAAGTGGATCAATCTATAAAAATGATGGCTCAGTATGGAGAAAAACTAGATGTTAAAATACCACCAAGAAAACGCATGGAGAATATCCAAATTGGAGATCCGCGGGTAACTAGAATAACTTGGAATGGGAAAATAGTGAAAATAGAAGGCGATAATCGTAAATTCCGTTCTATTTTTGAAGAGAATTTGGAAAAGTTTTCTCCAAAAAAGTTAGAGGATTTGCAAGATATTGAAGTGCAAGGACGATATTTTAGAGCATTTTCGCTTCAAAAAGATGGAGAAATAGTTCAAATCGTGCGAGATATAACAGCGGAAGAAGGAATGTTAAATACTTTATTTTTAATTCTCGTGATAGGTTGTAGTATAGGAAGTCTCTGTGCAATAGGTATCGGCTTTTTCCTAGCTGGCAGAGCACTCATACCGATTCAAAATTCATGGGAGAAACAGCAGCAGTTCGTTTCCGATGCATCGCATGAATTAAGAACGCCACTTGCAGTTATTCAATCAAAAACGGATGTGTTATTTCAGTCACCATCCGCTACGATAGAAGAAAAAGTGATGGACATTTCTACAATATCTAAGGAATGCAGGCGGTTATCGAAACTAGTTAGCAACTTATTGTTGTTAGCACGTTCGGATTCTAATCAAATTGAGATGGATAAAAAAACATTTGAAATGGGTAAATTGTTAGAAGAAATAGTAGATCCATATAAAGAAATTGCTTCTTATCAAGAAAAAGAGATGATATTAAAAGTAGAACGTAACATGTCTTTTATGGGTGATAGAGAGCGGATTCATCAAATGATGGTCATATTGTTAGATAATGCGATGAAATATACGAATGAAGGCGGTCATATTCGAATTGATTGCACGCAAACGAGCAGCTCGATTTGTATACAGGTGAAAGATGATGGGATAGGCGTGAAAGTAGAGGATATCCCAAAATTATTTGATCGTTTTTATCAAGGGGATAAAGCAAGGAGTACATCAGAGGGAGCAGGATTAGGTCTTTCAATCGCCAAGTGGATTGTAGAAAAGCATTACGGAAAAATATTAGTAGAGAGCAGATGGGGAGAGGGTACTTGTTTTGAAGTAGTTCTCCCTAAAAATCAAAAAATATAAGTAAGAAGACGATCTTGTTTTTACAAGGTCGTCTTTTTTTTAAGGGAAAGTTAAGAAACTATTTATATTATGTATTGCATAAAGAAAAATCGTTACATGAAGAAGAGATTATAGAGGTGTATGTGAGTAAATTTTCTCGATCATAATGTTATCTTAGGCAGTGATGAGATGTATGTATAGTATTTAAAAAATGATCCCGCTATTTTCTGGACAGTAAAACTCGACTGGAGTCGGGCTGTCCGGAAATACTCGATTGGTGAAGGCTAATACTCAGTGGAGGATGAAGCTCCCCACTGAGTATAGTTTCACTTTATGGGAATGATGGGAAAGAAAGTATAAGAGGGAGGAATTAATTTTGAAAAAGAAAATGATGGTGGTATTCACTATTGGAGTAATGAGTTTAAGTATATTAGGCGGTGCCTCTCCTTCTGAAACATCAAAAGGAAAGACAGACTATGCGCAGCGCAGTAAAGAGCAATTAAACAATGGAAAGATACATGTAATAAATACAGAAGAAAAAGCAGAGAAATTAGGTATTGAAACGGAAGGAAAAGAACAAATTACGCTAGAAAAAGAAATTCATGAAACAGAAGTAGGCAGAGAAGCAGAACAGTTAGGAATTTCGATTGAAGGAAAAGATGTTGGAATTCTTTCAGAAGAAATCTATGAAACAAAAGTGAAGCAAGAAGCGTTAAACTTAGGGATATCTGTAGAGAACAAATCGATTGTGGATTTAATAAGCCAAATCAATGCAATCAAAATTAATAAGGAAGCAGAGAAATTAGGCGTTTCGACTGAAGGAAAAGAAATAGAAGAGGTTGCGGAAGAAATTTATGGAACGAAAGTAAGAGAAGAAGCAGGAAAGTTAGATATTTCTCAAAAAGGAAAAGAGATAGAAGAGTTAGCGCAAGAAGTGTACGAACAAAAAATACAGGCAGAAGCAAAAAAATATCATATTGATTTGTATGGTAAAGATATATATCAAGTATTAAGAGAAATTAATGAACAAAAAGTGCTACAATTGGCAGATGAGCTTAATATGGACAAAATGAATATGAACATTCAAGAATTAGCAGAAAAAATAAAAAGAGATCAGCCTGAAAAAGGAAAAGAACTAAATTTTGTACCGATGGTTCGAACGGATGCTGACGCGTTTTATTCTTATTTAACGAATTAAAAAGGGCGTGAGAGTGATACGAAAATTGAAGTGGTATATATGCATAGCTTTACTTGGCGTAGCAGTATGGAGCGTATATACAAATGGAATCACAAAGTATATGGAGAAATTAACATCCTTCATACAAAGCGGAAAAAGAACGGAGTTTAGTAATAAGGATGAAAAGATCCTCTTATCAAATGTGTCTTTAATTCAGCAGTTACCAGAGCTGGATAGAGGGTGTGAAGTGACAAGTTTAGCAATGATGTTACAATACGCAGGCGTTTCAGTAGATAAGATGAAATTAGCAAATGAAATAAAAAAAGTTGATTTTATGGTTGATGGTGTACGCGGAAATCCGAATGAAGGGTTTGTAGGAAATATTTATACCTTTTCTGAATCCGGTTATGGTGTATATCATGGGCCACTTTTTCAGTTAGCGAAAAAATATTTATCTAATAAAGCTGTGGATTTAACAGGAAAGAGTATAGAAGAAATGTATAAGAGTGTAAAAGCAGGGCAACCGGTAGTCATGATTACAAATGCAACATATGCTCCTTTAGATGAAGATGAATTTACTACATGGAAAACAAATAGTGGGAATGTTTCTATTACATATAATGAACATTGTGTTGTACTTATTGGGTACGATAAGGAATCTGTATATATTCGAGACCCGCTTGATGATAGCTTAGATGTGAAAGTACCAAGAGAAAACTTTGAACAGGCATGGGTGCAAATGGGGAGTCAGGCAATTAGTTATGTAAAGAGCTCTAAATAAATTAGGAAGGAGAGTTTTAACAATATAGCTATAAGGTGAAGGATAGAGATTTAAAGAATTATAAGAAAAGTTTTGTAGGATGTTGTGTTTAGAATAGAAGCTGTTAAGAAATAAGAGAACTTTAGCATATATAATGCTAAAGTTCTCTTATTTTTATGATTAAAATGCTTAGAAGTAGTGAATATGTAAAAATGCATAATTGAAGAAAAAAAATACATGTTATCATTATATATTGTTTTATGTATGTTAATTGTATAAAATTACACAAGTATTCACATTACATAAAGGAGGCTTATTATGCAAAATATATTTAACTGGGTTAAATGTATGAGTATCAAGAAAAAATTAATCATTTCATTTTTTATTATTTTAACTATACCAGGACTTATTATCGGTGGTGTTTCATATCAAACTGCCAAAACAAATTTTGAACATCAAATGACAGATAAAGCAAAGGAGAATATTTCAGTTTTAAATACTGTTATTTCTCAAAATATAGAAGAGAAATTTGTTGATGCGACGTACTTTGCAGACATCTTAACAGAGGATACATATCCAAATGGACAAGAAGAAATAGTAAGAACGAAGTTAGCACAATATATAAAGCTTCATCCAGAAGTAGAAGGTATTTATATTGGAGCGCAGACGGGGAAGTTTATAAGAGAACCATTTATTCAAATGTCTGATGGCTATAATCCAACAGATAGATCATGGTATAAAGAAGCGCATGAAAATAAAGGAAAGGTAATTGTTACTGCACCGTATCAATCGGCATCTACAAAAAATATGGTAGTAACAATTGCTAAAGAAGTAAAAGATGGTAAAGGTGTTATAGGTATTAACTTGAATTTGGATAACATCCTAAAGATTTCAAAAATGATTAATATTGGTGAAAAAGGCTATGCAGTTATTTTAGATCAAAATAAGCAAATTGTTAGTCATCCGTCTAGAAAGCCTGGTTCAAAGGTTACTGATCCTTGGATTAAACCAATTTATGAAGACAAACAAGGAAATGTATCTTATACAGAACAAGATGATAAAAAGAATTTAATCTTTGCAACAAATGAGAAAACAGGATGGAAAATAGTTGGAGTTATGTTTGACGAAGAAATTATGCAAGCTGCCAGTCCAGTGTTTTATAAAACTTTGATTGTCATAGCTATCGCTATTGCATTTGGTAGTGTATTAATTTATTTCATTACAAATTCTATTACAAGGCCATTACGAAAAATAGCTGAATCTGCACATAAAATTAGTAAGGGAGATTTAACAGAGAAAATTACAATCCATTCCAAGGATGATATAGGGAAATTAGGGAATTCATTTAATGAAATGTCTACGTCTTTACAAGATGTGATTACCCAAATTAGCTTTTCAGCAGAACATGTTGCAGCATCGGCAGAAGAGTTAACGGCGAGCGTACAGCAAGCGAATGATGCGACAGATCAAATTACAATTGCAATGGAACAAGTATCAGGTGGGGCTGAATCACAAAGCCAAGGTGTTGAAGAAGGCGCGGCTACATTACAACAAGTAAATATAGCAATTCAAGATGTAACTGGAAGCGCAGAGTCAATTTCTATTTCCTCATTACATGCGCGAGAAAGAGCTGAAGAGGGAGAAGATTTAGTTGAACAAACCGCAAAACAAATGCAGTCTATTTCTAGGTCGGTATCCCAGTCAGATGCTATTATTAAACTTCTTGATGAAAAATCAAAGCAGGTAGGAGCTATTTCTGAAGCAATTCAAAACATTGCTACTCAAACGAACTTATTAGCTTTAAATGCGGCTATTGAGGCAGCAAGGGCAGGTGAACAGGGACGAGGATTTGCTATTGTAGCCGATGAAGTTAGAAAATTAGCAGAGCAATCAGGAGAATCATCTGGAGAGATTGCAAATTTAATTGCAGAAATTAAGGCTGATATTGAACATACTGTTAAGGCAATGGATAATGTGAGTGGGGAAGTTCAACAAGGCTTAGATGTTGTAACAAAAACGAAAGTAAGTTTTACAGAAATTTTAAGTTCTACTACTCATATTGTTTCTCAAGTTAATCAAATGGTAGAAACAACGAGGAGAATCGCTGGAGATGCAAATGAAGTGACAAATGCTATTGATGAAATTGCAGCGGCTGCAGAAGAAAATACAGCTAGTATGCAAAGTGTTGCAGCTTCAACAGAAGAACAAGTAAATTCGATGGAAGAAATTAGTTCAGCTTCGCAAAACTTAGCTGAGATGGCCGAAGAACTACAAGCAATGACTAGTAAATTTAAAGTATAATAACAGCAAATAAGTAAGGTGAAAATAATATCACCTTACTTATTTTTCTATTCAGCAATTAGGGGAGTCATTAGTGGGATGAAAAAAAGAAAAAAACTATGGAATTTATGGAAAACGATTACATTGCTAGTTTGTACAGTTGTAATTTTTTCTTTACTTGTTACAGATATATTAATTAGTCATAATGTAGAGCGGACAACGGAGGATAGCCAGGCAGAGAAAGCAAAAACGATTGCCCATATTGTGGCAAATGATTCGATTGTAATCGATGGTTTGATTGGAAAAGCAGATACTTCTGCAATTCAAACGTATACAAATAGAATATTAAAAAACACAGGTGTTCAATTTATTGTAGTTATGGACATGAATGGAATAAGAAAATCACATCCAAACCCTCAAAAAATAGGTCATCATTTTATTGGAGGAGATGAAGGGCCTGCATTGAAAGGAAAGGAACATGTATCGCTAGCAGAAGGAACGTTAGGTATTTCAATGCGAGTGTTTGTACCTATATTTTCTGAAACAGGTGAACAACTTGGAGCGGTAGCCGTTGGTATCTCGGCAGATAATGTAAAAGAGAGAGTTAAGGAAAGTAGACATATTATTTATATCGGTGTCGGAGTTGGAGTGCTAGTCGGGATTATAGGAGCAATATTGCTAGCTAGACATATAAAGAAAAGTTTATTCGGTCTTGAGCCGCACAGGATAGCGAAAATTCTTGAAGAAAGAAATACGATGTTACAATCTGTAAAGGAAGGCATTATTGCTGTAGATAAAGAGGCGAGAGTAACGTTAATTAATAATGAAGCGAAACGTCTATTTAAAAAAAGTGGACTTGAAGAAGATTTTATAGGTAAAGACGTTGAGCTATATATGCCGAATTCGCGTATAAAAGAAGTATTGCAAACGGGAGAGGTACAATTAAACGAAGAACAAAATATTTACGGAATTACGATTGTGACGAATCGTGTTCCTTTATATGTAAAAGGAGAAATAGTTGGCGCGATTGCAACATTTCGTGATAAAACAGAGATTAGAAAACTAGCAGAGGAACTAACTGGTATTAGGCTATATGCGGAAGCATTACGGGCACAATCTCATGAGTTTATGAATAAAATGCATGTCGTATTAGGGCTTACACATATGAAACAATATGAAGAATTACAAAAGTATATAAGTGGCATGGTATCAGAGCATCAATATGAAATTGGTGGAGTTATGAAAAGAATAAAAAGTCCAGTATTTGCTGGTTTTTTACTAGGTAAACTTAGCTATGCTAGGGAGAAAAATATTAAGTTAATTATAAGTGAAGATTCTTACTTGCCGGAAATATATGATGAAAGTATTACTCATGAACTTATTACGATTGTAGGGAATTTAATAGATAATGCATTAGAGGCAGTGATACATTGCAAAAAGAAACAAGTTGAAATTGGGGTGCGATATCAGGATACATTAACTATTACAGTGCAAGATACGGGGAAAGGTATAGAAGAAGACGAAGTGGATGCATTATTTACAAAAGGTTATTCCACAAAAGGGGATAATCGCGGTTATGGTTTGTATCTTGTAAAAGAAAGTATACAGCGAATAAATGGGGAGATTCACATTTCCTCCTTATTAGGAGAGGGAACAACGATAACAATTGAAATACCTAAAGGTAGGGATGAGAAGCAAATATGATTAAAGTTTTAATTGTAGAAGATGACCCGATGGTAGCAATGTTAAATACACATTATTTAGAGCAAGTAGGAGGATTCGAACTTGTTCAAGCAGTTAACTCAGTAAAATCGGCGATAGAAGTATTAGAGAAATCACGAATAGATTTAGTCTTACTTGATATTTTTATGCCTGAAGAGACTGGGTTTGAGCTTTTAATGTATATTCGGAATCAAGAAAAGGAAATCGATATTATGATGATTTCAGCTGTACATGATATGGGGAGTATTAAAAAAGCATTACAATATGGCGTAGTAGATTATTTAATTAAACCATTTACATTTGAACGATTTAAAGATGCATTAACTATATATCGAGAAAAACTTACTTTCATGAAAGAACAACAAAAAATTAGTCAATCGGAATTAGATTCGTTAATTTTACAAAAAGAAAAAAGAGAGCCTACTGTCAATAAAGAGCTCCCGAAAGGATTAACGAAGCAAACGTTGCAATTAATTTGGCAGAAGATCGAGTCACTGAATGGACGAGCGTTTACAACAGATGAAATGGCACAATTAGTAGGAATTTCAAGAGTTTCTATTCGAAAGTATGTAATATTTTTGACTGAAATTGGAGTGTTAGAAAACGAAATGGTGTATCAGCATGTGGGAAGACCTGTAAGTAAATTAAGATGTGTTGATCAAAATAAAATAGGTTTTTACGTATAAGCGACTTATTATAAGTCGCTTATACTTTTTTTAATTACAAAACCAATTACAAAACTTACAAAAACTATTTTTACTATTGAAAGCGTTTTAATATTGTTATTAAGAAAACAAGGGGGTGCCATATGGGAATTCAAAAGAATGTGGAAGCGGTATCATTTGCTGAAGGAAATGAATTGAAAAATGAATCTTTCGCTTCTAAAATTATGAACGTTAAAATCGGTGTTATACCTTTACCGTTATATGTAGTATTGGCTGCTATTATTTATGGGGCATCTGTATATAATAAATTGCCAGCAGACATGATTGGTGGTTTTGCAGTTATTATGATCATGGGTATTTTCTTAGGTGACATTGGGATGAGAATTCCAATTTTAAAAAATATCGGTGGTCCAGCAATTCTCTCATTATTTATTCCATCATTACTTGTATTTTTTAACTGGATGAATCCAGCTTCAATGGAAGCTGCGACTATGTTAATGAAAAAATCGAACTTTTTATATTTATATATTTCTTGTTTAGTAGTCGGAAGTATTTTAGGAATGAATCGTAAAGTGTTAGTGCAAGGTTTTGTTCGTATGTTTATTCCTTTAGTAGTAGGAACGTTAGCTTCTGTAGCAGTAGGATTATTGGTCGGTTCACTATTCGGGTTTGAAATGAAGCATACATTCTTCTTTATTATCGTACCAATTGTGAGCGGTGGTATTGGAGAAGGGATTTTACCATTGTCATTAGCATACAGTGACATTTTAAATGAATCATCAGCAACATTCGTATCACAGCTTATTCCGGCAGCTATTATTGGGAATATGTTTGCAATCGTGAGTGCAGGGTATATGAAGCGTTTAGGTGAGAAGAGACCTGAGCTTAGTGGTAATGGTGTATTAGTGAAAACAGACAATCAAGCAGAATTATTAAAAGAACAAAATACAGAGAAGCCAATTGATTTCTCATTAATGGGAGCAGGTTTATTAATTGCATGTACGTTCTTCATCTTCGGAGGGTTTGCTTCTAAGTTCATCGGTATTCCTGGGGCAATCATTATGATTTTCTCAGCAGCACTTGTGAAATACTTTAAACTAATGCCAGCAAAAATGGAGCAAGGAGCATTCCATTTATATAAATTTATTTCAAAGAATTTAACTTGGCCGTTAATGGTCGGATTAGGATTGCTATATATTCCGTTAAAAGACGTAGCGGCAGTTCTTTCAGTGGGATATGTTGTTGTTTGTGCATCGGTTGTTCTTACAATGGTAGCATCAGGTTTTCTTATAGGAAAAGTGATGAAAATGTATCCAGTTGAATCAGCAATTGTAACTGGATGTCATAGCGGTTTAGGCGGAACTGGAGATGTTGCTATTTTATCAGCTTCAAATCGTATGGAATTAATGCCTTTCGCACAAATTTCGACGCGTTTAGGCGGGGCAGCAATGGTTGTAACAGCGACAATCTTATTAACAATGTTTTCATGATCAAACAAGCTAGCTATATTCATATAGCTAGCTTGTCAAATTAAGGGGAGATTATAAGTATGTTAGAAAATCAAATTAATGAAAGATCATTGTTATTGCATAAAGAGTTGGTAGGGAAAATTGAGATTACAAGTAAGGTAGAAGTTAATACAGCAGATGATTTAAGCCTGACTTATACACCAGGTGTAGCGGAGTCTTGTAAAGCAATTGCAGCAGATGAAGAAACAGCGTATGACTATACAGCAAGAGGGAATATGGTTGCAGTTGTTTCAGATGGAACAGCAGTACTTGGTTTAGGGAATATTGGACCGAAAGCGGCTATGCCTGTTATGGAAGGGAAAAGTATTTTATTTAAAAAGTTTGCGAATGTAGATGCTTTCCCGTTATGTTTAGGGACGACGAATGTGGATGAAATCGTTACCCTTGTGAAAAATTTAGAACCTACATTTGCAGGTATTAATTTAGAAGATATTGCAGCACCACGTTGCTTTGAAATTGAAAAACGATTAAAAGAAGAAACGAATATCCCTGTATTCCATGATGATCAACATGGAACAGCTATTGTCGTCTTAGCAGCTGTTATTAATGCATTAAAAGTTGTAAGTAAACAAATGGATAATGTGAAAATTGTTATTAACGGTGCGGGTTCGGCAGGAATTGCAATTGGAAAATTATTATTAAAAGCTGGTGCAAAACACATTACGTTAGTTAGCTTAGAAGGTATTGTTTGTGAAGGTGAAACATGGATGAACGAAGCGCAAATTGAAGTTTCAAAGAAGACAAATCGAGAATATGTGCGTGGAACATTAAAAGAAGCGATTCATCAGGCTGATATCTTTATTGGCGTATCTGCGCCTAACGTATTAACGAAAGAACTTGTAAAGACGATGAATGAGAAAGCGATTGTGTTTGCAATGGCAAATCCAATTCCAGAAATATTCCCAGAAGATGCATTAGAAGCTGGAGCTGCTGTAGTTGGAACTGGTCGTTCTGATTATTCAAATCAAGTAAATAATGTATTAGCGTTCCCTGGTATATTCCGTGGTGCTTTAGATGTACGCGCGACTGATATTACAGAAGAGATGAAATTAGCGGCAGCATATGGGATCGCTAACATAATTACGGACGAAGAGCGTAGTGCGAACTATGTAATTCCAAATCCATTAGATAAAAGAGTTGTTCCGAATGTTGCAGAAGCAGTAGCGAAAGCAGCCATAGATTCAGGTGTGGCACAAATTACGAAAATGCCAAGTTATAAATAGTAAAAAGCAGTGCCTTCAAGGCACTGCTTTTTTGAGGTAAGAAATCAAAATAATGAAGAAGTGTAGAGTTATTCGTGCTCCCGCATTATTTATCCCGCCCAAAATTCAGTGGATGCAAGGAAGTAGATTAGTTTTGACAACTTACTCAACAGTGATTACAAATTGATCATAATATTTTTCATTCACATATATATTTAATACCCATAATCCGGATGAAGGTAGCGATATAGTGAGAGGGAGTTCGTTTGTAGTAGAATCGATTGTATTTGAAGTAGTCCAAGTTTGTTTGGAAGTTTCTTGTTGATAGAGTATTGGTGTTGGAGTTACAGATCCTTGTTTTAGCGCGATAATAGATAAATTTCCAGTTGGTATTTCAGGGTCTAGAAAGTACCACATAATTTCATTTTGTTCATTTGCGACAATAGGTGTATCAGCAATTGCAATTCTTCTTTCAATCCCCTTTAAAGGTATCTTTCCGTCTACGAAGGAGGGCGCTTCTTCCCAATTTACATCTTTTAAAACACTAAGATGAAAAAAGGAAGGGGCGTTAACCTGAGATGATGATATTACTATGGCTTCTTTTTTTAGTGCTTTTGAATCAGGTTGAGCCTGTGTGCATCCAGTGATGAGAAAGGAGAAAAGTAGCATAGTTCCGATTTTTTTCATGGTGCCACGCTCCTAATTATTATTGTTAGTGTAATTGTATTTGCTAGATAGCGGGACAATTCCTTTAAAGTATAAAAAGAGGTCGTAAGTTTTGTACGACCTCTTTTGACATTTTTTTATATTTGTTCAGTTGTGTAGGTTGGCTCGGTCTCTTTTTGAGGCATCGTCAAAAAAATAACAGACAGAACGATACATACGCCGCCTAATAATTGATATGATCCAAACGATTCATTTAGCCAAGTGATTGAAACGATGGCTGCTACAAGTGGTTCAATACTAGATAAAATACTTGTTTCTGTTGCTGCTAAATATTTAAGACTACCAATATAAAGAAGGAAAGAAAGGGTCCCACTAATAATGATAAGAATAAGCATAGAAAAAGTTTTTAGTGTAAGAGTTTGTGAAAATTGATTCCACCCAAATGAACGATTATAAATAAGCAGTGCAATTCCTCCGATTAACATCCCCCACCCAATTACTACAGTTGTTCCGCATTCTTTAATGAGAGAAGCTGGATGAAGGGTATAAAATGCAAATCCAATTGCCGTTAATAGTCCGAAAATAATGGCTGCTTTGGATAAAACAATATTTTCGATTGAGCCATTTGTAATAATAAAGTATGTTCCTGTTAGCGCAGTTATAATTGCAAGTAGTTGCATAGAAGTAGGGAATTTTCTTTGCTGAAATGCAACATACATTGTAATAAGAACAGGGCCTAGAAATTGAAAGAGTGTTGCTGTGACAGCATTACTAATATGAACTGTTTCGATAAAGGCATATTGCGCACCGAGCATGCCAAGAATAGAGAAAATAATAAGCTGTATAGAATGTCTAGGATGTTTCCAAATTTGAAATATGTTTTGTTTCTTTATTAGTAGGATAGACAAAATAAATACTCCTGCAAGCAACAAGCGAATTGTTAAAAAATCAATTGATGATACGTTCGTATGTTGAAATAGCCATTGAATCATCGGTCCAGATAATCCCCATAATGTGGCTCCTGTAATAATCATAATGAGTCCAATACGTCTACTTTTGTTCATGATCATGCATCTCCTCTTTAGTATTTGATTTTTTATGTGTGACATGATAAAAGGAATTATATATAAAATCTGGTACTGTAAGAAGTATCAGGTTTTAGTTTTATTAAGGGGTCAGATATTATGTTAGAATTAACGCCTAATTTAAATATGAATGGTAAGAAGGCATTGTATGTGCAGTTGTACGAGTATATAAAAAAAGAAATTAAAAATGGAACGATTCTATCTTTTACGAAGTTACCGGCTAAGCGAAAGTTAGCAACACATTTACAAGTAAGTAAAAATACAGTAGAGGCAGCTTACGAGCAATTACTTGCAGAAGGTTATATTGAATCAATTTCGAGAAAAGGTTATTTTGTATGTAAGATTGAGCAAATGGTTCATGTAGAAGAAAACGAAGAGAGAATAGAAGAAGTACCCTTTCAGGAGAGGGATTATAAATTTGATTTCACACAAACAGGAGTCGATACAAATGCTTTTCCGTTCAATATGTATCGGAAAATTATAAATGACGTATGGCAGCCTCATAATAATGAGTTGCTCTTTCTTGGTCACCCACAAGGAGAATGGAGCTTAAGAGAAGAAATTGCGAACTATTTGTATGAATCTAGAGGTGTGCGTTGTGCAGCTAGTCAAATCGTATTAGGAGCGGGAACACAAATATTAGTGAAATTACTGTTTCAATTATTAAAGGGAAGTAATTATGCAGTTGAAAACCCAGGATATCATAGAAAAATGGTTGTTTTTGAACAGGGAGAAAAAAGAGTTCAAATGTTATCTTTGGATAGAGAGGGAATTTGTATTGTAGATTTAGAGAATAGCGATGCGAACGTTGTATTTGTTACTCCTTCTCATCAGTTTCCATGCGGAATGATTATGCCTATCACGAGAAGGATGCAGCTTTTACAATGGGCGAAGAAAGAAGAAGGTAGGTATATTATTGAAGATGATTACGATAGTGAATTTCGCTATTCGGGAAAACCTATACCGGCACTGCAAGGGTTAGATACAGACGGGAAAGTTATTTATATGGGGACGCTATCGAAAGCATTGTTGCCATCATTACGGATGAGCTATATGGTGTTACCAAAGAAATTGATTAAAAAGTATCAGCAACAATATTTATTTTATACACAAAGTGTTTCAAGAATGGATCAAGAAGTGATTAGAAGGTTTTTAAATGAAGGATATTGGGAAAAACATATTCATAAAATGCGTGTCGTCTATCGAAAGAAGAGAGATCGACTTGTTTTTGAACTAGAAAAGTACTTCTCAAATCGTGTTGAAGTGATAGGAGAAGATTCAGGATTGCACATTTTATTAAAGGTGCATAATGGAATGCGGGAAGAAGAATTAATTAAAGAAGCTGCGAAACATAGTATCAAAATATACCCTGTGTCTACGTACTATAAAGACGGTACTGCACCTGAAAATATAGTGCTACTTGGATTTGCGATTTTATCAGAAGAAGAAATTGCGAAAGCGATTCAATTATTAAATAAGGCATGGTTTATAAAAAAGTAAAAAAACATCCTCATATATGAGAGGATGTTTTTTATTATTTATTTTCATCTAGGAATAAGACCATATGCTCTTCATCCCAATATTGTCCGTTATATTTCAGTGAACGTTCTTGTACACCAAACGTTTTAAAGCCTAATGACTCATAAAGTTTCTTCGCACCATCGTTTCCGACAACAACATCAAGCATAACTTGTTCTACGTCTAAAGATTTAGCAAGCTCAAGACATTCTTTAATAAGTGCTTTTCCTGCTCCAAGTCCGCGTGCTTTTGGAGACACATATACGGAACCAATTTTTGCTTTATGTTCTTGTTTTACATATGGTTTCGTTTCCAGTGTAGCAACTCCGATTAATTTTCCGTTTTTAAATGCACCTAGTGTATAGTTTTCGTCTTGTGCTAATTTTTGTGCTTTATATTCAATAGCACACTCTTTATTAATAATATCTTCATAAGAAGAGCTGAAAGCTTCAGGGTTTTGCTTTAATCCTTCTACGCGAAGTTCTAAGTAAATTTCTGCTTCGTCTTTTGTTAATACATGGATATCCAATTATATCACCCTCCAGATCTTTGACAAATGTACCTTTATTTTATATTGAAATAAGAATAATTTCAAAAGCTTAGCTTATAAGGGCAGATTTTATGAACAAAATAACACCAGTAGTGTTTACTACTACTGGTGTTTTCACACGCATCTTATTCAAAAGGAATCTCGATTATAAAGTTTGTTCCCACTCCTAATTGGCTTGTTACTAGAATGGAACCGTTATGCAATTCTACAATTTCCTTTGCAACAGCCAGTCCGATACCTTTTCCTCCAGTAGCCCTCGTTCTGGATTTATCAACACGGTAAAAGCGATCGAAAATATGCGGGATATCTTCTTTTGGAATACCTTCACCTTCATCTTGTACACTTATTGTAAAATAATCTGCTTCCGTTAGTACACGTATTGTTATAGTAGTGTTTTCTGGTGAATGCTGATAAGCATTATGCAATAAATTTAACATAACTTGTTCCATGCGTCTTTCGTCTATGCAAACTTCTAAATCGTATTTACAATATACATGAAGTTGCATTTGTTTGTTCGTTAATGTTGTTTTTGTTTTTTCAACCATTCTTTCTAAAAATGGTTGAAGAAGCATCGTTTGTTTTTTAATAACAAATTGGTGTTGTTCTAATTGTACAAGCATAAATAAATCTTGTACGAGATCGGTTACACTATCCGTTTCGTCCTCAATGATTTGTAAATATTCTTCGCGTTCTTCTTTCGTTAAAGAGTCTCTCTTTGCTACCTTTGCATAACCTTTCATATAGGTTAATGGAGTTAATAATTCGTGAGCAACACTAGCGAGAAATTCATTTCGTTCTTTTTTCATATACGTAAGTTCACTCGATAAATCTTCAATCGTTTTTGCTAAACTTCCAAGTTCATCATTTCGTTTAATTCCTAATTGAATTGGCTTATTTAATTTTGAAATTTTTTCGGTCGCTCTTTTCATTTTTATAAGCGGCTCTGTAATAACTCGAGAAAAAACAAAGACAGAAATCGTTGTTAAAATAATTGTTAAAATACTGATGATAAGAAATTGGTCCATGAGTTTAATTAACATATTTTCTAAAAAAGATGTCTTTAATAACATATGTAAGTTACCTTGAAATCCAGTTATTTCAAGTGGGCTTACTGTTGAGATGAATTTCGATTTTTTCCAGTTTTTTTCTACGATCACCCCGTTTTGGGGGATATTTTTCGTTTTGCAAATAAGTTGTTTTTGCATTTCCTTTGTTACGGGTTCTGAGGTGGAAATGATTTTGCCGTTCTTGTCAGTTATAATGATAGTGGTATCGGTGTTAGCAATTAATTCTGAGCCAATTAATTCTTCAGCTGCATGCTCGATAGTGAACTCTTGATACCAAGGGCGTTTAGGTCGTTCGGTGTTTGGTTTTTGTTTAGAATATTCATTCCATTTTGCGCGGTTTACAATTTTGTCACGATACCGATTGCCTTTTTCTAATAGAGCACCTGTTTCTTCTGTAATCCGCATTTTTGAAATACTTTTGTAAAAGGATACGAAAGCAATTGTTTCAATACATAAAGCTAATATTAAAAAGTATGTCCCAATTTTAAGTGAAAGTTTACTCATTTTCCCACCATACCTTATTCATAATAAAGGGTCAGTGGTATGATATTTCCACTGACCTAAGTAATTATTCACTTTTCCATTTATATCCGACTTTATAAACGGTTTCTAAATAATCCTCGACTGGAAATCCTTTTTTACGTAATTTATCACGGATATTGCGAATATGCGAATCAATCGTTCTATATTCGATATCTGTTTCATAGCCCCAAATTTTTTCGATTAAATCATCTCGGCTGTAAGCACGGTTTGTATTTTGTAAAAACAGTCCAAGTAATGAAAATTCGATAGGAGTTAGTGAGATTTTTTCGTCATACACTGTGACAGTATGTTTCGTTTTATCCCACTCAATACCATTGAAGCTAACAAAGCCATCTTTCTTTGTCCGGCGTAATATAGCTTCAATTCGTGCGACTAATACATGCTCATCAAATGGTTTTGTGATATAGTCGTCTGCTCCCATAGTAAGGCCTTTAACCATATCGTAATTTTGATTACGAGCTGTTAGCATAATGATTGGAACGTTGGAAATTTGACGGATTTGATAGCAAGTATCCCATCCGTCCATATTTGGCATCATAACATCTAATAAAATAATATCGAATTTTTTTTGCTCGATTAATTCCAGCGCTTCAAGGCCAGATTTAGCTTTCATACAAAAATAGCCGCGAGGGCTTAAGAAAAGATCTAGCAATCGTAACATACGTTCTTCATCGTCTACTAATAAAATTTTTACCATAATCTTGTGCACCCCAAACTATTCATTCTACTTGTATAGTTTACATGAAAATAATAAAAAACTCTTTTTATGTGATTGAATGGATGGCTGATTTTTTCGCTCAGGGCAATTGACATAAAAAATGCACTAGTTTTGCACAACTATTATTTATAATAGAAAACGTAGCGACACAAATACCCTATGTTGCGACATAACGTCATGTCATTTTATTTATAAAATGACAATTCCATTCTATTGTGTATGTGAGATAGAGAGGGTTTTCGTATTCACCTCGCATCGGATAAGAAAAATTTCCTATCTCACACTTTTTTTAAAAGGAGATAATACACATGAATCCAAAAGAAGAAGTTTCAAAAAAAGAAAAGCAAGATCGTAATACGGTTGTAATGTGTGTTGCCGTATCTATGATTATTATTATAAGTTGCGTAAATAAAATTTTGGGAATTTTATAATATAAAAAAGCTGATTACTTGTTAACAAGCAATCAGCTTTTTTTATTTTATCCGATTGGTGTGGAGTAATAACTAGTGGGGGAATGACCTCTTGGATTAAAGTTCTACTTTATCAAGAGGCATATTTTTATATAATAAACCAAGGTAAAATTGCTAATCCAGAAGTTACCATTGCTGTAGCACATATTAAAAAGATAGCTCGTTTTTTTTGTTTCATGTCACATTCTCCTCTACGTATCAATTGAATGCTGTTCGTTCATTTTATATTTTTAGTATAGTGAATGGAAAGGATTGGTACGATCGATAAAGGTGACATGAAGATTACATTGTTGTAATGAAAAAAGCATCTTTCTTAATAAGAAGATGCTTTTAGAAAACTATCCCGCTATTTGTGGATTAATAATCAGTGGGGATAGACACCCCCCACACCAATTAAAGTTTCATTTTATATTGAAGTATTAATCATTTAAGAATAAAACCATATGTTCTTCGTCCCAATATTGACCGTTGTGCTTTAATGAACGTTCTTGCACGCCGTAAGTTTGGAAACCTAATGACTCATATAGTTTTTTTGCGGCATCGTTACCAGCTACAACATCGAGCATAAGTTGTTCTACATGTAATTTATCGGCATTTTCAATAATGGCTTTAATTAGAGCTCGTCCTGCCCCAAGGCCACGTGCTTTTGGGGAAACAAAAACGGAGCCGATTTTTGCTTTATGTTCTTGTTTAATGAATGGTTTTGTTTCTAAAGTAGCAATACCAATCAAATCGTTATCGTTGAAGACACCTAGAGTATACTTATCCGGATTGCTTAATCTTTTTGCCATAGCAGCTACAGGATTTTCATGTTTAAGAACATCTTCATAAGAAGAGCTAAAAGCTTCCGGGTTCTTCGTTAAACCTTCCATACAAACTTTTAAATATATTTCTGCGTCCTCTGTTGTTAATAAGCGAATTTCCATAGTTGTAACCTCCTTGGTGGATTTCAAATAAATCCATTACTTTTATAAGATTGAGTATGCGTTTTTTAGCAGTCTCTTTTAATTTGTAAAAGAATGAAAAGATATATGCTACAATGTTTTGATTTAATTGTGTAATGAAATTATATATTAACTTTATTAACTATTCAAGTCTTTAATATATTACATTTTTATAACTAAAATAACTCCTCGATCGAGGAGTTATTTTTTAAACATTCAATTGATAGCCATCAATTCGTTTTGGATGTGTGTAAATATTACAAGAGTCATTTCTAATAAATCCTACGACTGTAATGCCTAAGTCATGAGCAAGTTGCAAGGCTAGTTTTGTTGGAGCGGATTTAGATAGAACAATTTCACAGCCGATTTTTGAAACTTTGAGTAAAATTTCAGATGAAATACGTCCGCTAAATGCGATAATTTTTCCTTTAACAGATATATCATTACGTAAACAATAGCCGTATATTTTATCTAATGCGTTATGTCTTCCGATATCCATTCTTGATATAAGGATATTGTTTCGATCACATAGCGCAGTATTGTGAACACCGCCGGTTTGGCGAAATGTAGTGGAAGATTGTTGTAAGGCATTCATTAAGTAAAAGCATTCTTCAGGAGTAATTTTTACATGTATATCATGTAAATCTTTTGCTTTTGCGGCGTCGTTTACGAAAATAAAGCCTTGTCTACCTTTTCCGCAGCAAGAAGTGATGTATCGTTTGTTATATAAAGTTTGATAGAGTGGATTCACTTTTGATGATTTTACATGGACAATTCCGTTCTCTTTTTGAACCCATATTTCTTCAACATCTTTATAGGAAGAAATAATTCCTTCAGAAATTAAAAAACCAACTACCATATCTTCAATGTAATTTGGTGTGCATACAACTGTTACGTATTCTTCACCATTTAATTTAATAGTAATAGGAGATTCTGTAACAATCTCATCAACTTGTTTTGAAAATGAGCCAGATTGATAGCGTACAATCGTATATGTCTCTTGCGTAAACTCCATATTAAATTCCCCTTTTATATGTATTTTTCTCCCACATTTATCATAAAACATTGAAAAAATAAAAACACCTATTAGCAGGGAAATCACAGATTATTTTGGTTATTATTGTATATGTACGATATAATAGAACTGTAGAATAGTGACATTTTCAAGCTTTCGTAGTTATACCTTATAACATCAGGAATCGACTTCATAAGAAAAGGATTTCAGCAGAGCGTTTCAAAAATATGTACAGTAACTCGTTTTTTGAAAACGGATTCATAAACGTGTTGTACAGTTGGTTGTAAGGAGTGGGGAAACTATGGCAGAACAGACAGTCCGTGTAACCGTTGATGGTAAAGAATTTGCTGCATCAGGTGAAAAGACGATACTACAATTATTTAACGAGAGTAACTTGGAACATCCTCAAATTTGTCATGTACCAGAAGTAGATCCAATTCAAACTTGTGATACATGTATTGTAGAAGTAGATGGGAAGTTAATGCGTGCTTGTTCAACGCAAATAGAGAACGGTATGCATATTGAAAGACAGTCGCAGCGCGCAAAAGAGGCGCAGACTGAGGCGATGGATCGAATATTAGAGAACCATTTATTGTATTGTACTGTTTGTGATAACAATAATGGTAACTGTAAAGTGCATAATACAGTGCATATGATGGAAATTGAAGAACAGAAATACCCGTATGAACCGAAAGTAAGTGCGTGTGAAGTGGACATGTCACATCCGTTTTACCGGTATGATCCAAATCAATGTATTGCTTGTGGACAGTGTGTAGA
>NZ_JAEHBO010000050.1:0-41410 GCF_016483575.1 Bacillus cereus group sp. N12 | reverse complement strand
GTCCCCTGTGCAATACAGAGTTCAATCCTTAGTAGCTGCTTAATATATTTGTCTAATTTTTTGGGTTCAGTTCAAAAATCAGTGGTCTTTTAAAGCATTAAGCAGCCTTCTGTTCAGTTTGAGTAACAGGTGTTTGAAGTGTATTATAAACCCCTGTCCCGATGACGTCTAATGCCATTTTCATACGTTCAGGCGAAATGTTTTCTAACACATTATCTTGAGGTGTATGGTATACCTTTTCAATATGATAGATTAATGGATTCCAGCTATCGACACCCATCCAAATAAATAGAGCGGCAGGAATACCAACTTCAGCAAACGGTACGTGATCACTAGAGCCGAATTTTCCTTGAAGAACGAGGTTATTATTTAATTGTTTACCTGCTTGCAGGGCTGCATCTGTTACAAGATTTGTAGAACCATCAGGTGTCATAGCGTATAAATTTTTTGCTTTATCATAATTTGTTGCAACCATATCAGCGTTAAAGACACCTAAAATACGGTCACGTTCTTTCTGAGATAGGCTATTTACATAATGGTCTGAACCAAGTAATCCAGTTTCCTCGGAGCCGAAAGTAATAAAACGAATTTCTTTATCAGTTTCTACATTTTGCAAAGCACGAGCTAATTCTAATACCAATCCAGTCCCAGAAGCATTATCGTTGGCACCAGGTGCTCCAACGACGCTATCATAGTGTGAACTTATAACGGCAGCTTTTTCATTACCTGTACTATTTTTTGGTTTCTTTTTCGCAATAACATTTAGAGAAGTTAAATTAGATTCATGTCTAGCTTTTAAAGAAAGGATTGTCGTTCCTTTTTTCGCAATTTCTTCTTTAAATGCATTTCCTTGAGCGTAAGCAAGACCAAATACAGGAACAGACTGTTTTTTCATTAAGCGGGGATTGAAAGTTTGTCCGTAGTTTCCACGCCCCCCAATTAAACTGTATAAAAGAACGCCCTTTGCCCCTTTACTAACAGCATTTTCAACTTGTTTATTATAGTCTGCTACCGTTGTTCCTCTTTCGAATAGAACAATTTTACCATTAACTTCATTTGGAATATCCGCTAATTTTGTTCCACCTTTAACAAAGATAAGAGGGGCTGTAACAGCCTCTGTAGAAATTAGTGCATTAGGAGCAGCACCGGCTTGCCAATTACGTTTTGTGGATAATGGCGATTCGATAAATCCAACGTACTGATCCGGCACTTGAAATGGCTGATATTCAACTTCATAGCCCATCGATTTAAGCTGCATACCAATATAGCGAGAAGCCCATTCTTCAGACTTTGTTCCACCAGGACGAGGACCAATTGTTTCGGATAAGAAACGGATATGTTCGATGGCACGGTTTGCATCAATTTTTTTTGTAATAGATGGAGTCTGTGTAATTTCTGAGGTGGAATCAGCTTTTGCTTGTCCGATTGGAGCTAAACCGACAGCAAGTGATACAGCAAGTAAAGAGCTTACCATTTTTTGTTTCAACGATTTTATCATTTTTTCCTCTCCCATTCTTCTATTCTCTCTGACTGACAAAAGAAGACGGATAACGACTTTATTTTACCTGTGCACCACTTATTTTTCAATATTCTGACATTTATAAATAAAAATGCTATATGCATATTTGCATATTTTTGGTGGAGATATGTATGCTATCATCTTAAATGAAGGTTAGCTTTCTGCTTGGAAAGCTCCTACATTGCATGAATCTAGTGTACCCAAACTTTAGATTATGTAGAGAAAAGAATCCACTGTAGGGTTTCTTTTCTCATGTTTGAATCATATGATGATAAATATGTTTCCGCATTTCATAATTATCATCAGTGATATATGTAAGGCATCCATATGAAAATACGAGGCTGTTCAAAGGTTTTCCGTACTTTTGGACAGCCTCACCCCGTTAAAAAGACGATACTTTATGTATCGTCTTTTTTGTATAAAAAAACATCCAATCAATTGAGAGATTAATTGGATGTAAAAAAAATTAATAATGTTTTTTTCGTTTTGTAGCTAAAATACTTAACAATCCAGCGAGTAGAAGAACAATACCTACTGTTTGTGTAGGATCTTCTTTATGACCTGTATTTGGAAGGTGTTTATCCGTATTTCGATCATTTTGCGGTTTGTTATCTGTTTTATTCGATGTTTCTTCGGAAGTTCCGTTTTCGTGTTTCTCAGATGTTTCATTGCCTTTGTTTTCTTCTTTATTTGGAGGAGTAACTGGCTTGTCATCTCCACCTGAAGAAGATTCAATTTTTTTATTTGAAACTGTAATTTGTAGTGGCGTAGCTTGGGCTTTATCAATTGTAAAGTTTATTGGTGATGCATCTAATTGATAGCCTTCAGGAGCCTTTGTTTCTACTAATTGATAATTACCAGGTTTCAAATCATTTACGATTAATTTACCATGCCCGTCTGTTTTTAAACCTTCTCGAATTATTTTTCCGTCTTGATCTAAAATATTGAAAATGGCACCTTCAAGTGTTCCGCGGTGATCAATATCAACTTTAGTTAACTTAATTGAACCCTTTGTTAAACTATTTAGAGCTGTAACAGAGGCAATTTGAGATTGTCCTTTCGTGATTGTGAAAGGAATTGGATTAGCATTTAAATCATATCCAGTAGGAGCTTTCGTTTCAATGAATTGATAGTCTCCTGGACGTAAATCAGAAACAGTAATTTTCCCATCTTTATCAGTAGTTAAATCAGTACGAACATCAAGTCCGTTAGAATCAACAATTTTAAAGATAGCCCCTTCAAGAGTAGTGCTGTCGATGTCGTCAAGCTTAGTTAATTCAACTGCGCCTTTCGTTAAGCTGTTAGTAACAGTAACAGAAGCTTTAGCTGTTTGACTCTTTTCAACAGTAAACTTGATAGGAGTTTGATTTAAGACATAATGTTTCGGAGCTTTCGTTTCAATGAACTGATAGTCTCCCGGACGTAAATCAGAAACAATAATTTTCCCGTTGTTATCGGTAGTTAAGTTAGTATGAACATCATTGTTTTTGTCATCGACGATTTTAAAGATAGCGCCCTCAAGAGCAGAACCATCGATATCATCCACTTTAGAAAGTTCGACAGCGCCTTTTGTTAAGCAATTAATAGCGGTAACAGAAGCGATTTTTTCTTGACCTTTTTTAACTGTGAACTTAATCGGTGTTTCGTTTAAGTCATAGTGTTCAGGAGCTTTCGTTTCGATAAACTCATAGTCTCCCGGTGGTAAGTTATCAACGACTAAACGGCCATTTTTATCAGTAGTTAAATCAGTATGGACATTGTGTCCATCTTTATTAACAATTTTAAATACTGCACCTTCAAGTGTTGTGTTTTGCTTGACATTATCAACTTTAATTAACTCCACACTACCTTTCGTTAAGCTATTAATAGCTGTAACGAAGACATGTTTTGTTTGACTTTTTTCGATTGTGAATTTAATTGGTTCTTCATTTAAGTTGTAATGTTTAGGAGCTTTCGTTTCAATAAATTGATAGTCTCCTGGTTGTAGGTCTTTCGCGATGATTTTACCATCTTTATTTGTAACTAAATTCGTACGAATGTCGTTACCATTCATATCAGTAATTTTAAATACCGCGCCTTCAAGTTTTTCTTTCGTATTTACAGAGTCAACTTTTGTTAATTCCACGCCGCCTTTTGTTAGGCCGTTTTTAGCGGTAACAGAAACGGGAGCTAGTTGGCTTTTCTCGATAGTGAAACTGATCGGTGTTTTATTTAAATCGTAATCTTTCGGAGCCTTTGTTTCAATAAACTGATAGTCTCCTGGGCGTAAATGAGAAACAAAAATTTTACCTTCTTGGTTAGTAGTTAAATCAGTGCGAACAACGTTACCTTTCGCATCAATGATGTTAAATACCGCACCAGAAAGTGTTATATCTTGATTTACATCATCTACTTTAATTAATTCTACAGCACCTTTAGTTAAGCTGTTAGTAGCAGTAACTTGCAGTGTTTCTTTTTGGCTTTTCTTAACTGTAAATTTAATTGGTGTTTCGTTTAAGTTATAGTGTTCAGGAGCTTTTGTTTCAATAAACTGATAGTCTCCCGGACGTAAATGAGAAACAGAAATTTTTCCGTGTGCATCTGTTGTAAGATCAGTGTGAACATCGTTACCGTTCATATCAACGATTTTAAATATTGCACCTTTAAGAGCATTGCCATCAACGTCATCCAATTTAGAAAGCTCTACAGCGCCTTTTGTTAAGCCATTGGTAGCTGTAACAGAGATAGGGTCTGCTTGGCTCTTTGTGATTGTGAATGAAATCGGTTCTTTATTTAAATCGTAGTGTTTCGGAGCTGTTGTCTCGATAAATTGATAACTACCAGGACGTAGGTCAGAAACGCTGATTTTACCTTTTTGATTCGTAATAAGGTCTTTGCGAATTACAGTACCATTCATATCAACAATTTTAAATACTGCGCCTTCAAGAGTAGTGCCATCGACGTCATCCACTTTAGCAAGTTCCACGCCGCCTTTTGTTAAACTATTTTTCATAGTAACAGTAGCAATAGTTTTCTGGCTTTTTTCGATTGTAAATACAATTGGCTTTTTGTCTAAATCATAATGTTCAGGAGCCGTTGTTTCGACAAATTGATACGTACCAGGACGTAAGTTTTCAACAACGATTTTACCTTCACCGTTTGTTTTTAAATCTGTTTTAAGTACTTTGCCATCTTGATCTAGTAAATTAAATACCGCATCGGCAAGTTTTGTTTGATTGTTTAAATCATCAACTTTAAGTAATTCGATACTACCTTGTTTTAAGCTATTTGTAGCAGTTAAAGAAATTGCTTTCTTCTGTCCTTTTTCAATAGTGAATTTGATTGGTGTTTCATCTAAAACGTAATGCTTAGGGGCTTTCGTTTCGATGAATTGGTAATCACCAGGACGTAGGTCGTTAATTTCGATTATTCCTTGTTCATTTGTAACAAGGTCTTTATGAACTACATCACCGTTCATATTAACAATTTTAAATGCTGCATCTTTAAGAACAGTGCCATCAACATCATCTACTTTAGAAAGTTTAACTGCACCCTTTGTTAAAGTATTTGTAGCAGTGACATGAAGAGTTTCGGTTTGGTTCTTTTTAATTGTAAATACGATAGGTTTTTTATCTAAATCGTAATGTTCAGGAGCAATTGTTTCAACGAATTGATACGTACCAGGACGTAGATTTTCAACAACAATTTTACCTTCATCATTTGTTTTTAAGCCTTCTTCAACTAGCTCTCCGTCTGCATCTAATAAATTAAATACGGCGTTAGCAAGTTTTGTATTTATATCAATATCGTCAATCTTTGTTAGTTCAACGCTACCTTTTTTCAAAGCATTTTTGCCTGTAACATTGATCTCTTTCGTTTGACTTCTTTCAATTGTAAATGGAATCGTTGTTTCATCTAATACATAGTGCTCAGGAGCTTTTGTTTCAATGAACTGATAGTCTCCAGGGCGTAAATCAGAAACAGAAATTTTTCCGTTTTTATCTGTAACAAGATTCGTATGAACTTCCTTACCATTCATATCAACAATCTTAAAGATTGCACCTTCGAGCATCGTGCGATCGATGTCATCGATTTTTGTTAATGTTACTGCACCTTTCTTTAAGCTGTTAGTAGCAGTAACATTAATATTTTCTTTTTGACTTTTTTCGATAGTGAACGGAATAGGGTCTTTGCTTAAGGTATAGTCTTTTGGAGCTTTTACTTCAACAAATTGATAATCTCCAGGACGTAAATCAGAAGCAGTAACTTTACCTTGTTTATCAGTCGTTAAACCTGTACGAATTACCTTTGTAGTATCATGAGCGTCAACAATTATAAATTCTGCACCTTCAAGAGTAGTGCCATCAACATCATCAACTTTAGTTAAAGTGACGCCACCTGTAAGTAAACTATTTTTTACAGTAACAGGGATAGGAAGATTTTCTTTGCTACCTTTTTTAATTGTGAACTTAATAGGTTTTTTGTCTAACTTATAATGTTCAGGAGCTTCTGTTTCAATAAATTGGTAATCACCTGGTGCTAAATCTGGAATAACTAGTACTCCATAATCATCTGTTTTTAAATCTTTCATAATTTCGTTGCCAGTTGCGTCTTGTAATGTGAATACCGCGCCAGCAAGAGCTATACTGCTTTCCACATCATCTTCTTTAATTAGTTTAACTTTCCCTTTCGTCAAACTATTTTTAAATATAAGTGGAATTAGCTTTTGTTGCCCTTTTTCGATTGTAAATTCAATTGGTTCTACATTTACATCGTAATAAGTAGGGGCCTTTGTTTCGATTAGTTTATAGTTACCAGGGCGTAAGTCGTCCACCACTAACTTTCCATCACTATTCGTAACAAGGTCTTTATGAATTACCTTTGTATCATCATTTGCATCTACAATTTTAAATACTGCACCTTCGAGTGTTTCCTTTTCATCTGCAGCGTTAACTTTTGTTAGCTCGATACCGCCTTTTGTTAAGCTGTTTTTAGCAGTAACGTTAATAGCAGTTGCTTGGCTTTCCTTAATTGTAAATTCAATCGGTTTTTTATTTAAGTCGTAATGCTCAGGAGCTTTCGTTTCGATAAATTTATAGTTACCTGGACGTAAACCAGTAGCAATAATTTTACCTTCTTGATTCGTAACTAATTCTGTACGGACATCTTCATTTTTGTTATTAACAATTTTGAAAACGGCACCTGTAAGTGCAGTGCCATCAACATCATCGACTTTTGTTAGTTCAACATCGCCTGGTAATAGACTATTTTCAGCTGTAATAACAATCGATGTTTTTTGACCTTTTTCAATTGTAAATTCAATTGGTGTTGATCGCAGTTCATAATGTTCAGGAGCTTTCGTTTCAATAAATTTATATTTGCCTGGACGTAAGTCAGAAGCTTTAATAGTTCCGTTTGTATCGGTAGTTAAATCCATACGAACGTCTTCATTCTTTTCATTAACAATTTTGAACATAGCTCCAGCAAGAGGAGTCTTTTTATCAAATTCGTCGACTTTTACTAACTCAACGGCACCAGTTGTTAAACTGTTTTTAGCAGTAATTGGAATGATACTTGTTTGACTTTTCTCGATTGTAAACGGAATTGGTTCTTTATTTAAGTCATAGTATTTAGGTGGTGTTGTTTCAATAAATTGATACTCACCAGGCTCTAAATCTTTAATGGATAAGGTTCCATCTTTTTCCGTTTTTAAGTTTGTACGCACGTCTTCGTTTTTGTCGTTTACAATTTTGAATACCGCACCTTCAAGGGTAGTACCATCAACATCATCAATTTTTGTTAAAGTCACGCCACCTTTAATTAAAGTGTTTTTTGCTTTAACAGAAGCTGCTGTAGTTTGGCTTTTTTCTATTTCAAATAGGATAGGTGTTTTGTCTAATTCATAATGCTCAGGAGCTTTTGTTTCGACAAATTGGTATTTACCAGGACGTAAATCTTTTGCTTCGATTTGTCCATGTTCATTTGTTGTTAATTTCTCATATCCAGTAATATTTTTTCCGTTGCGATCTTGAACAGTAAACTCTGCCCCTGCTAAAGTTTTATTATGATTATCAACTTTTGTTAAAAGAGCAGATCCTTTAGTTAAACTATTTGTCGCAGTTCGGTTTACTATTGTTGTTTGATCTTCAGAGATAGTAAAGCGAATTAGTTTGCTATCTAGTTGATAATGCTCAGGAGCCTTCGTTTCTTGTAAGTAGTAAGTTCCTGGCTTTAGTTTATCTATAATAATTTGTCCGTTATTATTTGTTGTTAATTCTTTGTGTTCTGAAATTACTTTTTTGTCTTTATCAAGTAGTGTGAAAACGGCACCTTGCAGTGTTACGTTTTTATTCAGGTCATCAGATTTTGTTAAAACTACTTTCCCGACAAATTTCTTATTTGCAAGTGTATATGTTGTAGTCTCTTGTGTACCAAGTTCAACGATTTTCCCTTGTTTTAAATCCCAGCTAATTACATAGCCTTCAGGAGCTTTTGTTTCTTTTAATAAATATTTATCGCGTTTTAAGTTATTAAATTTAGCAATCCCGTCTTTGTCTGTTGTGATTTTACGGATAACAGTTTTCCCTGTACGATCGTATAAAGTAAATTCTGCCCCGGCCAATGGTGCGTTCTTATTGTCATTATCTACCTTTATAATTTCAAGGTTCCCACGACCTTTAGTAGCAGATCCTCCGCCCGAACCAGAAGACATTCGTACTTCAATCGTTTCGGTAGTTTCTGTATTTGTTACTGTTAACTTATTGCCTGCGATTTTCGCTTTATTACTTACTTTTTCTTTATCGTCTGCATTAATAAGTGAACGATATTCTAAAATATAAGCTCGATCAATTTTTTTCAAGAAGGCAATTTCGAAATGTTGCTTTCCTGTATTATTGTCTGTTGTGATCTTTAACTTATAGTCTGTTCCTTGTTTTAATTCATTTGCTGTATCTTTTGTTAAATTTCCATATGGATCGACAGTTGTAGGATATAAGTGGAATGAATCGTCCACAAGTACCTGATTGTCTGTTGGATCGTCTGTTACAACTGCGTCTGCAATGGTTGATTGGCTTTCGTTAATTGCAATACTCCAATTAATATAGTTGTCATCTTGTACAGCTTTTTTTGTGACAAAGCTATCACCTTTATTTACTTGAGCATCACCTTTAAGAGTGTTAACAATTTTAGAGCCATCTTTTAACTCTGCCTCGTTTTTGTAGGTACCTTGGATAAGCTCACCATCAAGACTTGTTTTAAAGATAATATAATAAGGTGAATTAATTGATTGTTTGAAATGAACCTTTAGGGTGTTTTTATTTTTATCTGTAGGTTCTTCAAGTTCATATTGCTCAGTCGGTACAGCATTACCAGGTTTTGCGTTATCCGGACTTCCATTTAAAATCATGTCGCGCACTTCGATGGATCCTGGTACTAACTTTTGTTTATCTTGTATTACGTCTATAACATAAGGATCTTTAATCTCAACGTTATTATAATTAAAGCCTATTATCCAAGTGATTTCTTTTGTTTGAGCGTTATAAGAACCGTATTTATACCCATTCGCCTTTGTGAAAGCATCAGGATCAAAATTAGCTGCATCTTTATTTGATTGTTTGTTGGAATCTGCATCTATCCAAGATATGTTACCTGTATTTTTAAAGGAAGTTTTACCACTTACCAATTTTGTATAGTCAAAGTCTGTTGTATATTTTACAACTAATGTCTTTGTCATATTAGACTGATATGTACCTATAAGGGTAATGTTGAAACCTTTATCCGTCACATCTAAAACATAGTCAGTCCCAGCTTGAAGAGTATAATCTCCGTCTTTAATTTCTAATTTCTTATCTTTTAATTGCAATCCACCATGATCAAAGGTATCCGTAATGATCGCGTTGTTTAATGGATAGTTGTTATTATTTACTATAATTGTCCAAGTTGTTGTTTTGTCTTTATAGTTTGTTTCAGCTTTATTATTAGATTTAATAATATTTTGCTGCTTGAAGCCGGCTTCATTTTCTTTACTTGAACCATTATCAGCTGTAACTGTATTTTTTACTTTTCCATCTGTTATGACGTTACCAGTTGGCTTTGTTTTATAGGTAATTACATAAGCACTATTAATATCCTCATTAAACTGTAGGTCGAATCCATTTTTCTTTTTACTTACAGTGTAATTAGTAACAGCGTCTCCTGTTACAAGCTTTCCTTTATCATCATATGAAGCATTTTTCACGACAATAGAATTTTCATCTAGTACATGTGCAGCGTCAAAAACATCTTTTAAAATTGCATCTGTTTTTTTGATATCTCTTTGATCACCATTGTAAGTAATTGTCCATTCAATCATTTGCGTCTTTGGATCATATTTACTCGTTTTGTTTAAATGTGTACCACGAGAAACCGTTACAGTAGAGCTTGCGTTTTGTTGCTTTTGATTATCACTCGTTATCGTAACGTTATTTTGGAAATTTTCAACATTTTCATCAGTAATTTTTGTGGTATATTCGATTTGGTATGCTTTATCGATGTTATCTTTAAAAGCAATCTCTAATTTTGAACCATCTGATGAAGTGATTTTGTAATCTGCTGGATCAGCTTCTGCACCACGTGTTGCGTTCCCATTAACATCAACTTCTAAATAATAAACTTTAATAGAATCTTTATTTAAGCTTGTACCTTGTGGGATGTTATCTTTAAAAATAGCGTTTTTAAGCTTATCTTTCGTTTTATTCATCTCTACTGTCCAATTAATTTCATTTGTATTAATTGGCCTATCAGGTAACCCTTTTTTATTCGTAGCTGTTTGGACATTAGGCTTAAAGTCAACTGTAATAGAAACATCTTTATCTTTAATTGGGAAAGGAATTTCTTGTGTTGTTGTACCTTTAATTTCAGCTTTATTAAATTCTGTCTTTAATTGTAGGTTACCGACAAGATCTGGATGTTCTTCAACATAATCGTTGAATGTCATTGTGACCTTTCCCTCTTTTGTAACAGTAAAGTTCCCAATTGTGTTGCTTTCGCTATCGTATAAAGGACTGTTAATTGTATTGTAAATCTTAAAATGTTTAGGAAGATCAAAAATATAGTAATCTCCACTTTTGACATTCATTGATTTTAAAAGTTCCCATGTAAACTCAATGTTGGCAGGGGAATCTGTACTTGGACGGTTATCCTCTGTAAATGGTTTTCCGTCTTTGTCCGTTAACTTTACACCTGTTAAAATGTTTGTTGTTATTTGCTTTGGACCTGAATTTGTATTCTCAGCAGGGTTGCTTGCTAGTTTTTGTTCTGGGTTGTCAGTGGCTTGCGTAGCTGCTGGATTTTGTTCCGGATTGTCAGTAACAGGTTTAGTTGCTGGATCTTGCTCCGGATTGTCAGTAACAGGTTTAGCTGCTGGATTTTGTTCCGGATTGTCAGTAACAGGTTTAGTTGCTGGATTTTGCTCTGGCTTGTCAGTAACAGGTTTAGCTGTTGGATTTTGCTCCGGATTACCAGTAACAGGTTTAGCTACTGGATCTTGCGCTTGTTTATTAGTATCCTGTTTGGTTACATCTTCTTTAGAATCTTCTACTTGAACAGGAACTGAAATAGGATGAAGCATTGTTCCTAGAGGAAAAGCAATTTGAACTGATTTTTCTCCAGTTGTTAAAGTTGGGTTAAATACAGTATCAAGTTTAATTTTTCCTTTAGCACCTTTTGAAGTTTCTACTTGATCATTAAATAGTAGCTTTAATTTATTATCTTTAGCTGTTATAAAATATTGACCAATATTTTTTTGGTCTGCTACTAAATCCCCTTGCAAATCTTTAGATACTTTCAATGCAAGTGGTATTTGAAGTACTGCTGTCTCGTTTGCATGTACAACTTGTTTATCTTTTATTGACCAAGCGTATTCAACTTGAATGGTTGATCCTATCTTTATTAAGTTGTTAGGATTTTTTGCTTCGTCAATAATATGATTAGTTGCATCTTTCATTTCAACAGTGTCAAATAATGAATCCCCTGTTAAGGTTTCCGCTCTTACTTGATTGTATGGAAAACTAGCAAGCTGCGAAAATAGTACGAATACAGTTAAACATATATTGAAAAGTTTTTTCATTGTTCCTCCTCTGTACATTCCTTTGTCCATTGGGGACTTATTCCACATGAACAAATGGAATATTAAAAGTATTTGTTATAAGCGATTTGTTTTTGCTATCCCTCCATTTCTATACGCGTTCTCCGACAAAAAAGATGAATTCAATGTAGTGTTATTTAACGTAAAACAAAATGTATATTTACGCATTTCTATGGAAATATACACAATTCGACAAAAAATGTCGAAAAAAATACTGATATAAAAATGATATCAGACCTTTATAGGTGAGAGTTTTCATGTGAATCTAATAAAAAGAATGGTTATAAAGGTAAGTTTTACGATACATGCTAACCAAAGTAATGTATCCCTTTGTGAAGGCTTGCTTTTGCCTTAAGTTTATGTGGAAATAAAAATCTAGATAGGGTTGATTTTGGTCAGAATGAAGAAAATATATACTTTGAAAATAGTCATCTATTTTGCCTAAAAAGAGTTTTACGATTAGTGGACCGAAGTGGAAATTCGATTGTTTCTTACATTGTTAGAGGAATATAAGGATTACATAATATTCGACTAATCCGTTACTGCGGTCATTTTTGAAACTGTTTTAAATAATAAAAAAGAAGGTACGTTACTTCTTAGCGACAATATCTTTTTAGTAAAGATAAGCCTAAATAACCTCCGCTAAAGATTATATACTTAAATGATAAAGAGTTCAACAATACTTCATATATTTTCCAAAAATGAAAAAACGACTGTTTTATGTAGAATCAATCTACAAAACAGTCGTTTTTTCGTATTATATTTCTGTTAAAATTATCGGCTCACCACGTGTTACGACAACTGTATGTTCACATTGTGCAACAAGGCTTTTGTCAGGAGTAACGAATGTCCAACCGTCATCACCGCGTTCGATAATATGATCAGCTTTCATAGAGATAAATGGCTCTACAGCGATAACAAGACCGTCTTTTAGAAGCGCACTATCCATTGGATCATAATAGCTTAAAATGTGGTTTGGTGCTTCATGTAAACTAAGACCGATACCATGACCAGTTAAGTTTTGAATAACATTGTATCCACTTTTATGTGCGAAGTTTGAAACCGCACGACCAATTTGATTTTGTTTTGAACCAGCTTTAACTTTTTTCATTGCTGCCCAAAATGCGTCAACAGCTGCTTGGCAAAGTTTTTCTTTTTCTTCGTCTTTCCCAAGTACAAATGAGATACCCGTATCTGCATAATAACCATCAAGTGCGGCAGATACGTCGACGTTTACTAAGTCGCCTTCTTTTAATACACGATCTCCTGGAATGCCGTGAGCAACTTCTTCATTTACACTAATGCAAGTTACACCAGGGAAATCATATTCTTTTTCAGGTGCAGAAATAGCACCATGCTCATCTAATACTTTTTTACCGATCAAATCAAGCTCTTTCGTTGTCATACCTGGCTTCGCTTCTTTTTTCATTTCTTCACGTGCAAGCGCAACGATGCGGCCGATTTTTCGTAAGCTTTCTAAATCCTGTTCATTACGAATAATCATGAAAACCACTGTCCTTCCTCGAATATATATCTTACCCGATTGTATCATGTTTATTTTCGTCCTGCTACTCGCTTGCGGTATGCGGGTTGATTCCTCACACAAAGAATACATGACAATTGTCATATCGATGTCATGACGCATCATACTGTTTCCTAACTTTTCCAAGGAATACAATGTAAATATAAGAAACAGCGGGGGTGGAGAGATGGAAAAGGTTATTGAGATAAATGGTGTTTCTAAAACATTTAAACATAAAAACGCAGTAAGTAACGTTTCATTTCACGTGGATAAAGGGGAAATAGTAGCATTACTTGGACCAAATGGTGCGGGGAAGACGACGATGATTTCGATGATGCTTGGATTAAAAGATCCTACAGAAGGGACAGTTTCTATATTTGGAAAGAGTCCAAAGCATAGAGGCGTTCGTAATAGCCTTGGGGCAATGTTACAAGAAGTAAGTGTGATTGATAGCATTACAGTGGAAGAGGCAATTGAGCTATTCCGCAGTTATTATACAAACCCGGTAGCGAAAGAAACATTACTACAGTTATCAAATTTGGAATCAGAGCGAAAGCAAAGATGTGAAAAGTTATCAGGTGGGCAAAAAAGAAGATTAAATTTTGCACTCGCACTTGCGGGAAATCCAGATTTGTTATTTTTAGATGAGCCGACAGTTGGAATGGATATTACGTCTCGAAGAACGTTTTGGGAAACGATTAAAAAGTTAGCAAGTGAAGGGAAAACGATTATTTTAACAACACATTATTTAGAGGAAGCAGATGCGTTGGCGAATCGTATTTTATTGTTTGCGAACGGAAAGATTATCGCAGATGGCACACCGGATGAGATGAAAGCGACGATTTCTCGAAAAACCATCTCGTTTTATTCTAAAGAAAAAATCCCTAAGAGTTTACTAAAGGAATTACCGCATGTAACAGAAGTACAGTCAAATGAAGGGCGCTTCACTTTAACGACGGAAGATACAGATGCCACTCTACAAGCAATTTATCAGAAGAATCTACCTGTAACAAATGTTTCTGTTGAACGTGGAAGTCTCGATGAAGCATTTGAACAGTTTGTCGCAAATCAAAAGGGGGAAATTGCATGAAAGCTTTATGGATGCAATGCAAAATAGAAATTTTACGTACGTTCCGTAATAAATTATTTATCTTTTTCTCATTATTAATGCCAGTTATGTTTTACTACATTTTCACAAATGTTGTGCAAGTGCCACAAAACGGAGATGCGTGGAAAGCACATTATTTAATTTCTATGGCGACTTTTAGTATTGTAGGGACTGCACTTTTTAGTTTTGGTGTAAGACTTTCTCAGGAAAGAGGGCAAGGTTGGACACATCTTCTAAAAATTACACCGCTTCCTGAAGGGGCGTATTTAACAGCAAAAATTATCGCTCAAACAGTAGTAAATGCTTTTTCAATCTTAGTTATTTTTATGGCAGGGATATTAATTAATCATGTTGAGTTAACGGTAGGACAATGGATTGGTGCTGGATTATGGTTATTGTTAGGTGTGACACCATTTTTAGCACTCGGAACAGTAATAGGTTCCATTAAGAAGGCGGATGCAGCTGCTGGTCTAGCAAATATTTTAAATATGAGTTTAGCTGTAATTGGCGGGTTATGGATGCCGATTGAAGTATTCCCGAAAATATTAAGAACGATTGGTGAATGGACACCGACATATCATTTTGGAAGCGGTGCGTGGGATATTGTAGCTGGAAAATCAATTGGATGGGAAAATATCGCGGTATTAGGAGGTTATTTCCTTATATTTGTTGTAGTATCAATATATATAAGAAAAAGACAGGAAGCGGTATAAATGATAGAGAAGAAGAGGATTGAGGTTTTTCCGAAACATATGGGATTTTTTCCGTATATGTGGCTCGTATATTTGTTATTTCCAATTTATAATTTAACACAAGTATCAGGATGGAAACTTGTAATGGGGATCGGTATGTTGATAGTCTTCATTATCACATACCGTCAACTTTATTTTGTTCAGAAGACGTTCGTTTTGTGGGCGTTTATTCAAATGATATTAACCTTTTTATTTGCCATATTTTATAATCCTTTCATGATATTCTTTGGCTTTTTCACGGCAAGTTCGATGGGCTTTGCGCCAAGTAAGAAAGTATTTCGAGTGCTACTATGTCTGTTAGTTGTAATGCTCGGAGCATTTGTATTTGTAAATATGAATCAACTAACACCGGCAAATTTAGTAAATATCGTTCCGATGTTTATTTTAATGCTTCTTACGCCATTTGGTATGCGTAATTTTAATCAGAAAAAGATGTTAAAGAACCAATTAAACGAAGCGAATGAGCAAATTAAAGATTTAGTAAAACGTGAGGAACGGCAGCGAATTGCACGGGATCTTCATGACACGTTAGGTCATACGTTATCTCTTATTACGTTAAAAAGCCAGCTTGTTGAGAAGTTAATCGTAAAAAATCCAGAGCGTGCAAGTGTGGAAGCAAAGGAAATTACACAAACATCTCGTACCGCTTTAAAACAGCTGAGGGAATTAATTTCTGATATGCGCATGATTACAGTAGAAGAAGAGCTTGAGCAAATAAAAGCGATCTTACAAGCTGCTAATATTGAATTAGAAATAGAACAAGAAGCGAGTGCAAGTTCGTTATCACCGATTGAACAAAATATTTTAGGAATGTGTTTACGTGAGGCTGTGACGAATGTTGTAAAACATAGTAAGGCGACGCAGTGTACAGTTTCTGTATTAGAATCACAAGGTGAGCTGATTTTGAAAGTAGAAGATAACGGAATTGGTTTAGAGGATCAAAGCAATGATGGAAATGGTATTCGCGGTATGAAAGAGCGAATTGCTCTTATTGATGGATTTGTTGAACTAAATACGATACATCCAGGGACGCTATTAAAAGTAAAAGTACCAGTTGTCATTAGAACAGGAAAAGATGAGGTGAGGGTATGATTCGAATTATTATTGCGGAAGATCAACGGATGCTTCGTGGTGCATTAGGAGCCCTACTTGATTTAGAAGATGATATGGAAGTGATTGGGCAAGCTGCGAACGGGGAAGAGGCGTTAAAATTAATTGAATCGTTAAAGCCAGATGTAAGTATTATGGATATTGAAATGCCGATTCAAAGTGGATTGGATGTCGCTGAGACTTTAAAGAAAGAAAAATCATCATGCAAAGTAATGATTTTAACAACATTTGCAAGACCTGGTTATTTTGAACGAGCAATGAAAGCTGGTGTGCACGGATATTTGTTAAAAGATAGCCCAAGTGAAGATTTAGCCGCAGCGATTCGTAATGTAATGAAGGGAAAACGAGAAGTTTCTCAAGATTTAATGTTTGGTTTATGGCAGGAGCAAAATCCGTTGTCAGATCGTGAAAAAGAAGTATTGTTACTTGCTAAAGAAGGAAAGACTGCAAATGAAATTGCGAAAACACTTTATCTTTCACCGGGCACAGTACGTAATTATATTTCTGAAGTGTTAACGAAGCTCGACGCGAAAAATAGAATTGAGGCAATTACAATTGCGGAAGAAAAGGGATGGATATGAAAAGAAGTTTACCGTTCGTAGGTAAACTTCTTTTTTATTATTATACTTCTATTACTCTATTTATTTTTTGTAATGGTTTATAACCATGTGCTTCAAATGCTTTTGCAAATTCATTTGATACGGCATTTCCGTATAAATCTTTTGCAGCTTGTACGATGTGGGATTGGAGTGATTCAAAATCTTCAGCTGAAGTTGCGTAATTTTGCAATGTACGCATAACAACTTTACTTACTTTTTCGTTGCCTTGTTTTTGAACAGCAACATTGTTATATGTTTTACCTTCAGCTAATTGATATAATACGTGGCTGATGATACCAGAATTTACGTGAGACTCTTGATCATTTCCATCGTTATAAAAATCTTGTAAGTTTGTATATAATTTATGACCACCGTCACCAATTTCTCCCGGGATGTCACGGATTGTTAGGCCACCTAGTGTATCACCCATAATCCAGTTTCCCTTATCTTTCTTTACATAATATTCGATTTGCGTGCCCCAAAAATCTGCTAATCCCTCGTTTAACGCAGATGTTTCAGCGCTTGGATATCTCACAATTTTATTCTTTGTCGTACCGCTGAATACAGCATGTCCAAATTCATGGGCTGTTACATCAAGGGCTGAAGTGAGCTTTCCGTTTAAACCATCACCAAATACCATTTGATTCCAAGCAGGGTGCCAAAATGCATTTACATAATCTTCTTTTACACCATCACTAACTTCAGTAGAATCAAAACCGTGTACACTAGCAATAACTTTTGAATCTTTATTATCGTAACTTTTTAGATTATGCTCTTTTTTGAAGTAGTCATAAATATCACTCATATTCTTCATAGCACCCGCTGCTTCTTTATCTGCAAAGTTAGGAGTGCTACTTGAAACTAGTGTCCCTGGATAACCAGCTTGACTATATCCGCCGAGAGAGTCCGCATAGTTTGCATTATAAATATATATGCCAGTTCCGCGTGATAGATCAGCTAAATAAAATTTTCCGTCAGTCCCTTTGGCGATATTGAAAGAGATGCTTTCTTGAAGTGCATTTTTCCCGGTTCCTTGCTCACTTGCGAGGGATAGTCTAGGTGATGTTACTTGATTTATAGTTTTATTCTCTTTATTTTTAATGAATTTTTCTTGGAAGAGTACCTCGCCAGTTTTTAAATCAAGGATTGCATTACCGTTTATAATTTGTTCATTATTTTCGTAAGTAAAGGTAATAACAGTTGCAAATGTGTAATATCCATCTTTTTTCTTATAAACAACGGTTTCGTTGGAGAATTCTGTCTCAGTCGCATCGTTTGGAATTTGAAGTATATCGCGTAATTTAGATTTTACTTCATTTTTCGACAAAAAATTTGTTATAGTAAGATTAGGTTGTTGGTCTAAATTTTGGACAACTTTACCACTAACAGTTGTAATTACTCCATTTTTATCTACGTTTACAATAAGATCTTGGCCATATACTTTATATTTTTTGTAAGTTTGTGCAAGGCGAACTTCGGTTTGATTTTCTTTTGTTTCTTTATTTGTAGGTTGAAAATCAACATTTTTTTCAGTTGTAACTTGCTCTTGTTGAGCTTTAGCCCCGTTTACCTCACCTTTTAAATATTTTTTAGCAATATTCTCTTTCGTATCATTTTGAGGTTCTGTTAATTTTCCGATTGTTAAACCAGGCTGAGCAATTTCAACTTTCACTTCATTTTTGTTTAATTCTTGGGCATGAATAGCTTCTGTGGATAAAGGACAAAGGAGACCGAATGTAACGAATGCACTAGCAAGTTTTCTATAATTCATCTATAACACTCCTAATCTATTGTATGTGAGATGAATTGTATGAAACATTTGCCAGATTTTATATATATTATGCATTATTTCATATCAAAAATTGTCGAATTCACATTATTGTAGTGGTATGACAACTCAAAAAATTAGATTGTTATAATGGGATGGTGAGTAAGTATGCACGCAGAAAAATTAGGAATTGAAATTAAGAAAATTAGGGCGATGAGAGGATTAACACAAAAACAGTTATCCGAGAACATATGTCATCAATCAGAAGTGAGTAGAATTGAATCGGGTGCGGTATACCCAAGTATGGATATATTGCAAGGTATAGCAGCAAAATTACAAGTTCCCATTATTCATTTTTATGAGGTACTCATTTATTCTGATATTGAGAGGAATAAGCAGTTAAAAGATCGAATTATTATGCTTTGTAAGCAAAAAAAATATAAAGAAATTTATAATAGGGTATGGAATGAACTGAAAAAGGAAGAATATCATCCCGAGCTTCAGCAATTTCTTCAATGGCAATATCATGTAGCAGCTTACGTATTGAAAAAAATTGATTACGAATATTGTATTTTAGAATTAAAGAAATTGCTCAATCAACAATTGGCAGGAATAGATGTATATCAGAATCTTTATATTGAAAACGCAATTGCAAACATTTATGCTGAAAATGGCTATTTGAAGAAGGCTATTGAGTTATTTGAAAATATATTAAAACAGTTAGAGACATTGCATGATAATAAAGAATTTGATGTAAAGGTGAGACATAATCATGCAAAAGCATTATACTCAGATAATCAATACGAAGAAGCGCTTTGCCACGCAAATAAAGCTATTGAACTATCGTGTCAAATTAATAGTATGACATTGATTGGACAGCTATACTTTCGAAAAGGTGAATGCCTAGCAAAGCTAGGATGTGATAGAGCAGAAATTGAAGATGCTTACGAAAAAGCATGCTTCTTTTTTGATATGTTAGGAAACCATGCATTAAAAGAATCACTTATAAAAAAAATGAAAAAATAAAAAAGACCTAAAAAACAAATATGCATAATTGCATAAAATGTGGATAAATTTTCATGATATATTTAAAGAAAAAATGCAGGTGATGGAATATGAAGAAACTGCTTATTGGTAGTCTATTAACGTTAGCGATGGCATGGGGTATTTCATTAGGAGATATAGCATTAGAGGAAAGCCAAATAATTTCTCATAATGATCAAGAGGTACAATTAGCTCAAGAGGTACCTTATGAGTACTAAAAAACAACCGTCTTACTTAGGCGGTTGTTTTTTTATGGAGTAACATCCAAACGTCTTTACTAGAAACAGGTTTGCTAATAAAGAATCCTTGAATGTGGTCACAGTTTTGTTCATATAGAAATTTCCATTGTTCTTCTGTTTCTACACCTTCTGCAATAACTTCTAAATTTAATTCTTTTGATAGTGTAATAATGGAAGAGATAATTGCTTCCTCTAAAGGACTTGTTGTAATTCCACAAATAAATTCTCGAGCAATTTTTAATGTGTTGATTGGGTATTTTGTTAAATAAGCTAAAGAACTATAACCAGTTCCAAAGTCATCTATTGAAATTTGAATACCGAGATTTTGAAGCTGTTCTAGCTTTGCAATTACAGATTGATTTTGATTAATAGCGATACTTTCCGTAATTTCAATATCTAGTGCTTCTGGTTTTAACTGTGTTTCTTCTAACACTTTTGAAATAGTTGAGATTAAATTTGCATGGTTAAATTGAACAACAGATAAATTCACACCAACTTTTAAGTGGGAAAATCCTTGTTTATGCCACTTTCTTGCTTCCAAGCAAGCTGTGCGTAAAATCCAATTGCCTAGTTCAATAATAAAACCTGTTTCCTCTGCTAGAGGGATAAATTGGGCAGGAGATACGATGCCTAGTTTTGGATGCTTCCAACGAATTAACGCTTCAAAACCGATAATTTGTTTTGTTTTTGTGCTTACTTGTGGTTGGTATTCAAGGAAAAATTCATTTTGTTGTAATGCTTTTGAAAGTTCGCCTTCTAAGAATTGAATCTCATTTTGCGCAATACTTATTTCTTTTGAGAAGAAAACAAATCGATTTTTTCCATTTGCTTTCGCGCGATACATAGCCATATCAGCATTTTTCATTAATTCGGTTACATCATTTCCATAATCAGGATACATTGCGATGCCGATGCTTGGTGTAATAGATAGTTCTTCATCTTTAATGAAGAATGGCTTGTTTAAGATGGTTAAAATCTGTTCAGCTATAAAAGTAGCACTTTTTTCTGAGTACATATCTGGTAATAGGATTGTAAATTCATCTCCGCCTTGACGGGCAACGATATCCTTTGAACGCAAACATCCGCGTAATCTTTTTGCTACTTCAATTAATAATAAATCTCCGACATCATGACCGAGTCGATCGTTAATTTTTTTAAATCGATCTAAGTCGAGGAACATGACGGCAATATCATTTGCACTAATTTGAGCTGTATTTAAAATAGCCTTTAAATCTTTTTCGAATTTGCGGCGATTTGGTAATCCAGTAAGTGCATCATGAAAAGCCAAATGTTCTACTTGTTTTTGTTTTTCATATAAAGTTGTAATATCACGCGCTATCCCAAACATCCCAACAACTTCTTTATTTATAAAGGTAGGGATGAGTGTAATGTGAAGGTAATAGTAATAGCCTTCTTTTTCTTTCGTACGAACCTCTAAAGTTTGTGGCCTACCTTCTTTTGTTATTTGTAACGCCCTTTTTAGTAAATCATGATCTTTTGGATCAATAAAGTGCAGAAGGGAATAGCTTGCTACTTCACAATAGTAAGCAGTAAATAAGCTTTCACAAGCTGTATTAGATTGCTGAAAAATACCATGCATATTTAAAGAGAAAACGGCATCAGGATGATCTTCAAATAAAGATTTATAACGTTGTTCACTTTTTGATAACGCAGAAGCACCTTCTTCAACTTCACCCTCTAGTTGTGTAGTCAACTGTTCGTACGTATCAATTAATGCTTGATTATCTTTCCACATGTAAAGTTGTCGCAAGAATAACAAGATGAGTGATAATACGAGACCAATTAACATGAATTTATCGTCCCAAGGTTGAATGATAATAAAGGAAAAAGTAATGATTATACTAAAATAAGGTAATATAAAGCGTACATAATCAAATCGATAATATTTCGTTTTTGTTTCATGTTGTATTGGTTTATCTAAAATATATAGTATAGAAGATAAACCGATTAATAAAATTGAAGCGGTATGTATTAAATAAGAGACTTCAGAAGAAGTTTCCATTCCTTTGTTTAACTGGAACAGGTGTATATATCCATACACGAGTATGATAGTAAAGCCGATAATTAATGAGATTCTACTAGAAGAATATTGTTCTCTTCTATATAAGCTAATAACGGCATAAATTACTAATGATTGTGCAATAAAGTAGCTAATTAAAATCCACGTATCCGTTGTTAGCATGCGGAAACTTGAAATGTCCAAAATAAAGGTTAAGGTAAAATAAATATTCATAATAATGATAAAGATGCTATCGAATGAAAACTGTGCAAGGCCCCTAATAGAGTAATGTTTTATGAACTTTATAGCAAAGCCAGAAAAGAGCAAAACATATTGTATGATAAAAAAGGGTAATGCTCTATATGAGAATATAACTTGTTCATATATAGAAAGTGAATGAAGAAATAAAGTTATCTCCATAGTCAATCCACATAGGCAAGTGCACAGTATTAAAACCCAAAATAGTTTGTCACCGCGCTTCATCTTCTTAATTGCTTTATATAAGCAATTACAAGAAAAGAATGTAGCAAAACAAAATAAGAAGAGAATTCCAATTTCTTTTATATGTAAGTCCTTAGGAATAAGGAATATCCAAAGAGAAAATACAATTATATACATCATGACAAATTGTACATATTTTTTTTGATTAATCATATGATGACTCCGTTTCAATAAAGTTGAATCGCAGGATGAAAATGCTAATTTAAATAATATCATATAAAATAGGAACTTTTTTACTATAAGAATTACTTTTTGAAAAAAACAACGCAACATGACAATTTACCATTGTAATGTTGCGCCATTTATTCTTTTGATTCCTTTTATAGAAGAAAGCTCACTTATTAATTGTAACATTGCTAAATCTTTCTGTTTACTTTCAATCATAATATCAAAATTATAATTAATTTTTTTTGCAATGTGTAAAAAGGGCTTAATAAATTCTAAATTAATATAATCTGCATGAGCCCTAAATTCTTTTTCTGATTTAGGAGAGGAAATATGAACTTTAGGTGGGATATTTGTATGTGACCAAGTTTCAAAAATTGCAGGAAGTAATTCTTCTAGTGATTCTTCGCAAAGATTAGCCATGTGATGATGATAATCAAATACGAAAGGGATCTTTTCTTTTTGGCAAATTGATAAAGTTTCAGCAGTTGTATATGTTTTATCATCATTTTCTAGAGTCATTTGTTTTTTTATATGTGCAGGAAGTTTTTTTATGTTTTCATGGAAGCGTCCAACTGCTGCTTCTTTATTTCCGTAGGCACCACCTACATGAATGTTAATGTAAGAAGAATCTGCAATTCCTATCGCATGTAATACTTTATAATGATAGGTCATATCCGTAACTGCATTAGTTGTAATATGCGGCTTATCGCTTGTGAATAATGTAAATTGATTTGGGTGAAAACTTACTCGTAAATTGTGCTCTTGAATTAACGACCCTATTTTACGCCAAAGCGGCATGAATGCTCCAATATAATCAAATTCAACTTCAGGGTGTGTTGCAAGTGGAACGATGGAAGAAGAAAGACGATATAATGGGATTTCATGTGCGATATTGTAATGAAGGATACGTATTGTATGTTCTAAATTTTGCCTTGTAACATCGTATAGTTTATCCTCTCGCTCTTGTTTATTGAGTTTTTTAAAAGTTGTAAATGTCATCGTTTTAGCAGGAGAACAGTCCCACAATGCCATTGCATGTGAGACGTATCCAAACCGCATAATCATAAGGAATACACCTCTTTTATTCATCACCTTTCTTATAAGAAGAAAGCAAGTATCGTTCCTATCCATTCCTTTCCTCTATCTATAAGGGAAAGCGGGCTGACATCGTCATAGGAAAGTAATGACGCATTTTTTAAATCTTCATGGAATTTATTTTTTACCACCTGTATGAAGTGCCTATCATATAAGAGGCAGTTGATTTCATGGTTACTATATAAACTTCTCATATCAAAGTTTGCAGTTCCAACATCGCAAATATCATCGTCCACTATAATAACTTTAGCGTGAAAAAAACCTTGTTGAAATGCGTAAATATTGCAACCAGCCCGTATTAACTTTCGGCAGTACGGGAATTTCGCTTCTCGAACGAGGGCATGATCAGCCTTTTCTGGAACGAGAATTGTTATTTGGACCCCTCTTTCTCGTGCTTTTAATAGAGCGTTCATAATTTTTTTGCCAGGAATGAAATATGGTGTACCGATAAAAAGTTCCTTTTTCGCACTTTTAATTAAATGTAAAAAGGTATGTTGTAAATAGGCACCATCGGTTGGAATGAATTGATGTAGGATGGTACCAGGTTCCTGTTTCGGAAAATAAAGAGGAGCATCCAATAAATTTTGGTTCGTATCATCCAACCAGTCATGTAAAAATTGTTTTTGTAAATCTTGAACGCCTTCTCCTGTAAGACGTAAATGATAGTCTCGCCATAATCCTAATTGCTCATTATGTCCCAAATATTCCTCGCCGATATTAAATCCCCCAATATAACTAATTTTCCCGTCAATCACTGTAATTTTTCTATGATTGCGTTGATTGGCAGAAAAGAAAGGGAAAGGGAATCTGACTTTATGACAAAAAGAAAAAGAGACACCATGTTTTTGTAGGGAACGAATTGCTTCATTTGATAAATAATGGCTACCAAATCGATCAAGTAACAGTCTTACTTCAATGCCTTCTTTTGCCTTATCAATAAGTAACATTAAAAATTCACGACTGATCTTATCATTTTTTACAATGAAGAATAAAACGTGAATGTGGTGCTGGGCTTGTTTTATATCAGTAAATAAAGCATCGTATAAATCTTTCCCATATGTATAAAGGTGAAAATCACTTTGACGTAAAGGGAAAGTACGGGAACGCACACGTTTTAAATGAAGAAGTCTCCCATATGAAAGGTCAATTGTGATCCAAAGAGTAACGCATATGAATAAGAGAGAGAAATAGAACATGAGTGAAGTCCCTCCTTTGCATTCTTTTCACCTTCAGTGTGTTACAAATGATATGGGGAGTAAGAATGCTACCAAAAATTTAACTAGAAGATAGCACGGTTTGTTCATTAAAGTTTCACTTTATCCCGCTTCAACGGGCAGTAAGACAATCGCCTTAAAATCCGCTGAATACGAGGAAGCTAGGTTGAAATCAACTGCCCGTAAAAGCCCGATTGATTTAACTAATAATTAGTGGGGGATGGACAGTCCCCACTGACTAAAGTTTCACTTTATAGTTTCACCCAAATAAACAGGTTTATTAAAAAATATGTTGTTGTATAACAAAAAACTGTTGACTGAATGCTCACTCATTATATAATGAAGGTAGGGGATAAAATTCAGAAAATTATATGTTTTTGAAGATTCTAAAAAAGAAAGAAGGCTTACAAAGAGAGGGGTAGCATAAAAATGAATAGCTTACTGATCATGAATTGGCTGGCTGCCATTGCTGTTATTGCTTATGCGGGATATTTGTTTGTATATCTTATACGAACGAGAATGGCCTACATACAATTAGGAAAAAAGATTGAATTTGACCGTCGCTTCAAAGAACGTTGGGATCTTCTTAAGGTCAATGTTTTCGGTCAGAAAAAGCTGCTGAAAGATAAAAAGAGCGGCATTATTCACGTTATGTTTTTTTACGGATTTATTCTTGTCCAATTTGGAGCAATTGACTTCGTTTGGAAAGGACTCGCACCAGGATCGCATCTTCCACTTGGACCACTATACCCTGCATTTACATTCTTCCAGGAAATTGTCACACTCGTTATATTAATCGCAGTCTTTTGGGCTTTTCATAGACGTTATGTTGAGAAGCTAGTTCGTTTGAAACGTAATTTTAAATCAGGTCTTGTTCTTATCTTTATCGGTGGTTTAATGATTTCTGTACTACTTGGTAATGGGATGGGAATTATATGGCACGGCGAGGAACTTTCATGGAGTGAACCGATCGCTTCTGCAATCGCTTACGTTTTCTCGGGAATAAATGAAACCGTAGCCATTTCAGTGTTCTATTTTTCTTGGTGGGTGCATCTACTAATTTTGTTAACATTTTTAGTCTATGTTCCACAATCAAAACATGCACATTTAATTGCTGGACCAGCTAACGTTTTCTTCGGTCGTCTCTCAAATCCAGGGAAGCTTGAAAAGATTGATTTTGAAGATGAAACGCAAGAAACATTTGGTGTTGGTAAAATTGAAGACTTTAGACAAAATCAGCTTATTGATTTATACGCTTGCGTAGAGTGTGGGCGCTGTACAAATATGTGTCCGGCAACAGGAACAGGAAAAATGTTATCACCGATGGATTTAATTTTAAAACTTCGGGATCATTTAACTGATAAAGGAGCGGCGGTAACATCGAAAGCACCTTGGGTTCCAGTAGTTGCTTTTAATAATACACAAGGAAATCAATTAGCGATGATGGCGGCTGGAAAAGGGCAGCAAGAATCAGCAGCTACAGCGCTAGCTTACGATCCGAGTTTAATCGGAGATGTTATTACAGAAGAAGAAATTTGGGCTTGTACAACGTGCCGTAACTGTGAAGATCAGTGTCCGGTTATGAATGAGCATGTTGACAAAATTATTGATTTACGCCGCTATCTTGTTTTAACAGAAGGAAAGATGGATGCGGAAGCGCAGCGTGCGATGACGAATATCGAGCGTCAAGGGAATCCATGGGGTCTGAACCGTAAAGAGCGTGAAACATGGCGCCAAGGTGATGATGAAGTAACAGTTCCGACTGTAAAAGAAAAATCAAAAGCTGGCGAGGAGTTCGAATATTTATTCTGGGTAGGTTCGATGGGATCATATGACAATCGTAGTCAGAAGATTGCGATATCGTTTGCGAAGTTAATGAACGAAGCAGGCGTCTCATTCGCGATTCTTGGTAATAAAGAAAAGAACTCTGGAGATACACCGCGCCGCCTTGGAAATGAGTTCGTATTCCAAGAGATGGCAACAAAGAATATCGAAGAATTTGAAAAAGCAGGAGTGAAGAAAATCGTTACGATTGATCCTCATGCTTATAACACATTCAAAAATGAGTATCCAGACTTTGGCTTACAAGCAGAAGTCTATCATCATACAGAATTGTTAGCTCAGTGGGTGAAGGAAGGACTCTTAAAACCTGTTCACGCTATTGAGGAGACAGTTACGTACCATGATTCCTGTTATTTAGGACGATACAACGAAGTGTACGAAGCACCGCGCGATATTTTGAAAGCAATTCCTGGTGTGAATCTTGTAGAAATGGCACGTAACCGTGAAACAGGAATGTGCTGTGGCGCAGGTGGTGGCTTAATGTGGATGGAGGAGACAACGGGTTCTCGTATTAACGTTGCTCGTACAGAACAAGCACTAGCTGTGCAACCATCCATTATCGGTACAGGTTGTCCGTATTGCTTAACGATGATTAGTGATGGGACGAAAGCGAAGGAAGTAGAAGAGAAAGTTCAAACACTTGATGTAACAGAGATTTTAGAACGATCTGTTATCGGACAGAAGAAAGAAGCAATGTAGTTTGTAAGCATGTATACAACTTTAGAAAGAGGTGCAATTATTGCACCTCTTCTCAACGCAAGGATACCGAGCGAGCGCTCGGTACTAAAAAAGAAACGGGGGAAAGAAACATGAATAAGACAGTTATTTTAAGTGCTGCAAGAACACCGGTTGGAAAATTTGGAGGATCTTTAAAAGATGTGAAGGCAACAGAACTTGGAGGAATTGCAATTAAAGCAGCGCTTGAAAGAGCAGATGTTTCTGCTAGTGATGTTGAAGAAGTTATATTTGGAACGGTTATTCAAGGTGGACAGGGGCAAATTCCATCTCGTCAAGCTGCGAGAGCTGCTGGAATCCCTTGGGAAGTGCAGACGGAAACAGTAAATAAAGTTTGTGCATCGGGACTTCGTGCGGTTACGTTAGCAGATCAAATTATTCGTACTGGTGATCAATCACTTATTGTAGCTGGTGGAATGGAATCGATGAGTAACAGTCCTTACATTTTACGAGGTGCAAGATGGGGATACAGAATGGGTAACAACGAAGTTATCGATTTAAATGTTGCAGATGGTTTAACATGCGCATTTTCAGGCATACACATGGGCGTTTATGGCGGCGAAGTTGCGAAGGAAGACGGAATCTCTCGCGAAGCCCAAGATGAATGGGCATATCGTAGTCATCAGCGTGCGGTTTCAGCGCATAAAGAAGGGCGCTTTGAAGAGGAAATTGTACCAGTAACAATTCCGCAAAGAAAAGGCGATCCTATTGTTGTTGCTAAAGATGAGGCGCCGCGTGAAGATACAACAATTGAAAAGTTAGCGAAATTAAAACCTGTATTTGATAAGACATCGTCAGTAACAGCTGGTAACGCTCCAGGACTGAATGATGGCGGTGCTGCACTTGTATTAATGAGCGAGGACAGAGCGAAGCAAGAAGGAAGAAAGCCTTTGGCGACGATTTTAGCACATACGGCAATCGCGGTAGAATCAAAAGATTTCCCAAGAACGCCAGGTTATGCAATTAACGAATTATTGAAAAAGACCGGCAAGACAATTGAAGACATCGATTTATTCGAGATTAATGAAGCGTTTGCAGCAGTAGCAATTGCGAGTACAGAGATTGCAGGTATTGACCCAGAAAAATTGAATGTAAATGGCGGCGCGGTTGCAATGGGACACCCAATTGGAGCAAGCGGAGCGCGTATTATCGTTACACTTATCCATGCACTGAAGCAGCGCGGCGGCGGAATTGGAATTGCTTCGATTTGTAGCGGTGGCGGTCAAGGTGATGCAGTGATGATTGAGGTTCATTAATTTACGGCGAGAAAACGATTCATTTATTACAGACTTATATTAAGGGGGAAGAAAGAATGGGTGTACAAAAAATAGTTGTAATTGGTGCGGGACAAATGGGATCGGGAATTGCGCAAGTATGTGCAATGGCAGGATATGATGTGAAGATTCAAGATTTAAAACAAGAGCAATTAGATAGAGGGTTAGCTATCATTACGAAAAACTTAGTGCGTCAAGTAGAAAAAGGACGCATGAAGGAAGAAGAGAAAGAGGAAACGTTAAATCGTCTTACAGTAACGCTTGATTTAGATTGTGTGAAAGAAGCTGATCTTGTTATTGAAGCAGCTGTTGAGAAAATGGATATTAAAAAGAAAATATTTGCGAATTTAGATGAAATTGCTCCAGATCATACAATTTTAGCAACGAATACGTCATCTCTTCCAATTACTGAAATTGCAGCGGTAACGAAACGCCCAGAAAAAGTAATCGGTATGCACTTTATGAATCCAGTTCCCGTTATGAAGCTTGTTGAAATTATTCGTGGATTGGCTACAGATGATGCGGTATATGAAACGATTGAAGATATTACGAAGAAAATTGGGAAAGTACCAGTTGAAGTAAATGATTTCCCAGGGTTTGTATCGAACCGTATTTTATTACCGATGATTAACGAAGCAATCTATACGTTATATGAAGGTGTAGCGACGAAAGAAGCGATTGATGAAGTAATGAAACTTGGCATGAATCATCCGATGGGCCCTTTAACGCTCGCTGATTTTATCGGTTTAGATACGTGTTTATACATTATGGAAGTGTTGCATGAAGGATTAGGAGATAGTAAATATCGCCCATGTCCATTACTACGTAAGTACGTAAATGCAGGGTGGTTAGGGCGTAAAACGGGCCGTGGTTTCTACGTTTATGAGTAAATCCCTCCTTGTATAGAGTAGTGGTCTTACCAACTTGTTAAAAGATATATAGCAAATGGAGGCGGAGTATATGAACTTTCGTTTTAATGAAGAGCAACAGATGATGAGGAAAATGGTTCGGGATTTTGCACAGAAGGAAATAGCACCCTTTGTTCCTAGCATGGAACAAGGGGTGTTCCCGACAGAGATTTTGCAAAAGATGGGTGAGCTTGGATTAATGGGTATTCCAGCGCCTGCAAAATACGGCGGCGCAGAAATGGATTTTATTTCTTACATTTTAGCAATTGAGGAAATCTCAAAAGTAAGCGCAACGGTTGGTGTAATTTTAGCTGTACATACGTCAGTTGGAATGAACCCGATTTTATACTTTGGAACAGAAGAGCAGAAGCAGAAGTATGTTTCTAAGCTTGCGGCTGGTGAATATTTAGGTGCATTCGCCTTAACTGAGCCAAATGCTGGATCAGATGCAGGGAGTTTGAAATCACGAGCTGTCAAGAAAGGTGATAATTACATCATTAATGGATCGAAAGTATTTATTACAAATGGCGGCGAAGCAAGTACATACATCGTTTTCGCTTCTACAAATCCAGATGCAGGAAAAAGTGGTATTTCTGCATTTATTGTAGAGAAAGATACGCCAGGCTTAATTATCGGAAAAGATGAACATAAGATGGGACTTCTCGGTTCTCGTACAGTTCAACTTACGTTCGAAGATATGATAGTGCCGGCTGAGAATTTACTCGGTGAAGAGGGACAAGGATTCAAGGTAGCGATGGCGAATTTAGATGTTGGACGAATTGGAATCGGGGCGCAGGCGTTAGGGATCGCGGAAGCGGCGCTCGCATGTGCGATAGATTATGCAAAGGAACGAGAGCAATTCGGGAAGCCGATTGCGGCGCAGCAAGGGATTGGCTTCAAACTTGCAGATATGGCGACAAGTGTGGAGGCGGCGCGATTACTTGTATATAGGGCTGCATCGCTTAGAGCACAAGGATTACCATGCGGTAAAGAAGCGTCTATTGCGAAGTTATTTGCTTCTAAGACAGCAGTTGAAGTTGCAATTGAAGCGGTACAAGTATTTGGCGGTTACGGTTATACGAAAGATTATCCGGTAGAGAGATTTTTCCGTGATGCGAAGATTACGCAAATTTATGAAGGAACGAGTGAGATACAAAAACTTGTTATTAGCCGTGCTTTATAAAGGGAAGAGGGGGAGACGGAAATGCATTTTAAATTATCAGAAGAACATGAAATGATAAGAAAAATGGTTCGGGATTTTGCTAAGAACGAAGTAGCACCAACGGCAGCTGAGCGTGATGAGGAAGAGAGATTTGACCGCGAGCTATTTGATCATATGGCTGAGCTTGGTTTGACAGGTATTCCATGGCCTGAAGAGTATGGTGGAATTGGAAGCGATTACTTAGCGTACGTAATTGCGATCGAAGAATTATCACGCGTTTGTGCTTCTACAGGTGTAACGCTGTCCGCGCATACTTCACTTGCTGGGTGGCCGATTTTTAAATTCGGAACGGAGGAGCAAAAGCAAAAGTTTTTGCGACCGATGGCTGAAGGGAAGAAAATTGGTGCATACGGTTTAACAGAACCGAGTTCTGGATCAGATGCTGGTGGAATGAAGACAATCGCCAAAAGAGATGGAGACCATTACATATTAAATGGATCGAAAATTTTCATTACAAATGGCGGTATTGCTGACATTTATGTTGTTTTTGCGTTAACAGATCCTGAATCGAAGCAGCGCGGCACGAGCGCATTTATTGTGGAAAGCGACACGCTAGGATTTTCGATTGGGAAGAAGGAAAGTAAACTAGGGATTCGCTCTTCGCCAACGACTGAAATTATGTTTGAAGATTGCCGTATTCCTGTAGAAAATCTACTAGGAGAAGAAGGGCAAGGATTTAAGATTGCAATGCAAACGTTAGATGGCGGTCGTAACGGTATTGCTGCACAAGCAGTTGGTATTGCACAAGGGGCTTTAGATGCTTCTGTAGAATATGCAAGAGAGCGCCATCAATTTGGAAAGCCGATTGCGGCGCAGCAAGGGATTGGCTTTAAACTTGCGGATATGGCAACGGATGTAGAGGCTGCGCGCCTTTTAACATATCAAGCTGCGTGGCTTGAATCGGAAGGGCTTCCATATGGGAAAGAGTCAGCGATGTCAAAAGTATTTGCAGGTGATACAGCGATGAAGGTGACGACTGAAGCTGTGCAAGTATTTGGTGGTTACGGTTATACGAAAGATTATCCAGTAGAGCGTTATATGCGAGATGCAAAGATTACACAGATTTATGAAGGAACACAAGAAATTCAAAGGCTCGTAATTTCTCGTATGTTAACGAAGTAGGGGCAAAGGCGTAGGTATTTTCCTACGCTTTTTCCTTCCAAAAAATAATAGAGAGAGGTGAAGGGGATGGTTAAACATAATGTGCATGCGTCAGTAAAAGATGAAAAATTAGTTGCGTTAAGGCGTGAACAAATGATTAAAGGTGCGGTGCAACTGTTTAAGCAAAAAGGATTCCCGCGTACAACAACGAGAGAGATTGCAAAAGCGGCCGGATTTAGTATCGGAACACTATATGAATACATTCGTACGAAAGATGACGTGTTATATTTAGTTTGTGATAGTATTTATGAACATGTAAAAGAACGATTAGAGGAAGTAGTATGCACGGAGAAAGGAAGTATAGACAGTTTAAAAATAGCGATAACAAATTACTTTAAAGTGATGGACGAATTGCAAGAAGAAGTATTAATCATGTATCAAGAAGTACGGTTTTTACCGAAAGAATCACTCCCATACGTACTAGAGAAAGAGTTTCAAATGGTAGGAATGTTTGAGAATATTTTAGAACAATGTACAGAAAATGGAACATTTATATTAAATAAAAAAGAAATACAGCTTCTTGCACATAACATTTTCATACAAGGACAGATGTGGGGATTTAGACGTTGGGCGCTGCAAAAACTGTATACGCTCGAAGAATATACAGAAATGCAAATTAGGTATGTGTTGCAAGGGGCGCATATGCTTCCGAAGTAAGGAATGGAAAAATTATAATTTTATTACTATATAAAGTGAGGGTGTTCATCCAAAGCTGATTAGTAGCCTTCACAAATCAGGCGTTTACAGGTAGCGGGGCTTCCGCCTAACTTCTTTGCTCCAGCCGAATGTTGAGGCGGGAGTTTTACTGCTCGCAAATAGCGGGATAAAAGTTTCCCGTTTTTTTTGTAGCATATTTGTGCGACTTTTGTTTATAATGAATAGTATGGATTTTTTTAAGCAGACCGTTATATATAAGGTTATATTTGATGAAAGGAAGTGCCGCATAAGTGAATTTTAAGCAATATTCACCAGAAGAGCTAAAAGAATGTTCAATGATTGAAGTTGTACATAGCGTTTTAGGGGATAAAAGACAAGCAACGACATTCAACGAGTTGGTTAAAGAAATCGCTCAAGTGCTGGGACTATCTCAAGAGCAAGTTAATGCGAAACTCGCACAATTTTATACAGATTTAAACATCGATGGACGCTTCATTAATTTAGGAGAAAATCGTTGGGGACTACGTAGCTGGTACCCATATGAGCAAATCGATGAAGAAATTCTGCCTCAGCCAAAACCGAAGAAGAAACGTAAAGTTGAAGAGGACGGTTTTGACGACTACATGGAAGACGAAGATGACTTCGACGATGCAGACGGAAATGTAGAGGAAGAAGAAGTAGAAGATTTGGACAAGGTTCTTGAAGAAGAAGACGGAGATGACGATGATCTTGATGATTTAGATGAAGATGATGAAGATGACTTCGCTGAAGAAGAACTTGAGTATGATGAAACTGAAGAAGAAGAGGAAGAACTGTAGTTCTTGACTTTTCATTATCGTCCATGTAGAATCATTTTTGGGCTCTTTAAAAAAGGACGATAATACTTTTAAAGTGTAAATATAAAAGAAAATTGCTCCCTACTTGTTACTTTTTGTGATGAGGGGAGCAATTTTCTTTTTTGTTTTTTGTTTAGAATACAAAAAGAGTCTAACAATAAGATAGATACAGTGTTATCTACATACGTTGCGCTTTGCAACGGTGATTATATAACAACAAGGTAGAAGGGAGCTTTTTCATGACTAAGTATATTTTTGTAACAGGCGGTGTAGTATCGTCTTTAGGTAAAGGTATTACAGCAGCATCTCTTGGAAGACTTTTAAAAAATCGTGGTTTAAACGTAACGATTCAAAAGTTTGATCCGTACATTAACGTAGACCCAGGGACTATGAGCCCATACCAACACGGTGAGGTATTCGTAACAGATGATGGTGCAGAAACGGACTTAGACCTTGGTCACTATGAACGTTTTATCGACATCAACTTAAACAAATACAGCAACGTAACAACAGGTAAAATTTACTCTTCAGTTCTTCAAAAAGAGCGTCGTGGTGAATATCTAGGAGGAACAGTTCAAGTTATTCCTCACATTACTAACGAAATTAAAGAACGTGTATATCGTTCTGGTCGCGAAACAAATGCGGACGTTGTTATTACAGAAATCGGTGGAACTGTTGGTGATATCGAGTCTCTACCATTCTTAGAAGCAATCCGTCAAATTAAGAGCGACATCGGTCGTGACAATGTAATGTACATTCACTGTACGTTAATCCCGTACTTAAAAGCAGCGGGTGAAATGAAAACAAAACCAACGCAACATAGCGTTAAAGAGCTTCGTAGCTTAGGTATTCAACCAAATATTATCGTTGTTCGTACAGAACTGCCTGTTTCTCAAGATATGAAAGACAAGCTTGCATTATTCTGTGACATCGATACAAAAGCAGTTATCGAAGCACGCGATGCAGATACTTTATACGCGGTTCCATTATCTCTTCAAGAGCAAAACATGGACCAAATCGTTTGCGATCACTTAAAATTAGACAATCCAGCTGCAGATATGACAGAGTGGACTGCGCTAGTTGATAAAGTACGTAACCTTTCTAAGAAAACAAAAATCGCTCTTGTTGGTAAATACGTAGAGCTTCAAGATGCATATATTTCTGTTGTAGAAGCACTTCGTCATGCAGGTTATTCATTCGACACAGATGTAGAAGTGAAATGGGTAAACGCTGAGCACGTAACAGCAGAGAACGTAAAAGAATTAGTTGGTGACACAGATGGTATTCTTGTGCCAGGTGGTTTTGGAGATCGTGGTGTAGAAGGTAAAATCGTTGCAATTCAATATGCTCGTGAAAACAAAGTTCCATTCTTAGGAATTTGCTTAGGTATGCAACTTGCATCAATCGAATTTGCACGTAACGTATTAGGATTAGAAGGAGCTAACTCTTCTGAAATTAATCCTGACACACCTTATGCAATCATCGACTTATTACCAGAGCAAAAAGATGTAGAAGACTTAGGTGGTACACTTCGTCTTGGTCTATACCCATGTAAGCTTTCTGAAGAAACGAATGCTTATAGAGCTTACAGTGAGCCGGTTGTATATGAGCGTCATCGTCATCGTTATGAGTTCAACAATCAATTCCGTCCGGATATGGAAAAAGCAGGATTTGTATTCTCTGGTACAAGCCCAGACGGTCGCCTAGTTGAAATCATTGAATTAAAAGATCACCCTTGGTTCGTGGCAGCACAGTTCCACCCAGAACTTGTATCTCGTCCAAACCGTCCACAACCATTGTTCCATGATTTCGTAAGTGCTTCTATTACGAATAAAGAGAGCAAGTAATAAAAAAGCGCCTGAAATAGGGCGCTTTTTTTAATATTCGTTTAACATTTCATCAATTGTAAATTTCAATCCGTGATAAGCAAATAAGGCTATCATTAAACTTGGGAATCCGTAGCGATTACCTTCATCGTCTGGAATAAGACCTTTTAACAGTTTTGTATCAATATGTACATCTGTATATTGTTCCAGTGATTCAATACCTTCTTGAATAGCAGAGATTCCAACGATAGAGTGGCCTTCTTCTTGAAGTTTTTTTGCAATACTTACCGCTTCTTCATCTGTTGAAAAACGGCTAATAAGAAGTACACGGTCTGCAGAAGTTACTTCTGCTTCTTTATCATTTTCAAATAAACGTTTCGCTTGCTGCATTGGTTCAGCACCGAATAGTGCTTCAGCAACAACACCATCCATTTCATTTGTACCATGTAAATAAATGAAGCCATCGCCAACTAATGCTTGAGCAAGTAGACGAGCGCTATCTTCTATATTCATTTCCTCTTTTTGAGAAACTCTGGAGAAATAACCACTTAATTGAGTCGAAAAAATTTTTAACATAATGTTACTCCCTTCGTACGTGTTCGCCGGCTTTCATTATAGTGTATTTTTTTAGAAAGGTGAAATCGTAGGGTAGCATAACAAAAAAGGAAACGGTAAAATAAGAAAGAATAGGAAGGAATTTGCCAAAGAATAGCGAAAATAAATCGTTAAGATATAAGAAGCTTTAAATCTTGTATTTATACAGAAAGGTTGGGAGTTATGGAAGGGAAAATTTTAATCGTTGATGATCAATATGGCATTCGTGTGTTATTACATGAAGTGTTCCAAAAAGAAGGTTATCAGACGTTCCAAGCAGCGAATGGATTTCAAGCTTTAGATATCGTGAAAAAAGATAATCCAGATTTAGTTGTGTTAGATATGAAAATTCCAGGTATGGATGGTATAGAGATTTTAAAGCATGTAAAAGAAATTGATGAGAGTATTAAAGTAATTTTAATGACTGCTTATGGAGAGCTTGATATGATCCAAGAGGCAAAAGATTTAGGAGCTTTAATGCACTTTGCTAAACCATTTGATATTGATGAAATTCGTCAAGCGGTGAGAAATGAGCTTGCTGTAGAGGCGTAAAAAATGAATTTTTTATAAAAAATATGGAAAAAAGCGTTTACATGGACTATTGAGCAGGTGAATACAGTTGAGTTTTTGAGTACAAGTTGTTATCCTATTGAGTGTAGAAAAAAGTCCGGTATGTAAATATACATATTTTACCTTATTCTGGTCATACTACCAGCGATAAGAATTTATCGGATACAAAAAACGTTTTTTAGGAGGATTCACCATGCCTTTAGTTTCTATGAAAGAAATGCTAAACAAAGCACTAGAAGGAAAATACGCAGTTGGTCAATTCAACATGAACAACTTAGAGTGGACTCAAGCTATCTTAGCTGCTGCGGAAGAAGAAAAATCTCCTGTAATCCTAGGTGTATCTGAGGGTGCAGCTCGTCATATGACTGGTTTCAAAACAGTTGTAGCTATGGTTAAAGCTTTAATCGAAGAAATGAACATTACTGTTCCTGTAGCGATTCACCTTGACCATGGTTCAAGCTTCGAAAAATGTAAAGAAGCAATCGATGCAGGTTTCACATCTGTAATGATTGACGCTTCTCACCACCCATTCGAAGAAAACGTTGAAACTACTAAAAAAGTGGTAGAATACGCACACGCTCGTAACGTATCTGTTGAAGCTGAGCTTGGAACAGTTGGCGGACAAGAAGATGATATCATCGCTGAAGGCGTAATTTACGCTGATCCTGCAGAGTGTAAGCACCTTGTTGAAGCAACTGGCATCGACTGCCTAGCTCCAGCTTTAGGTTCTGTACACGGTCCTTACAAAGGTGAGCCTAACTTAGGATTCGCAGAAATGGAGCAAGTTCGCGACTTCACTGGCGTACCTTTAGTATTACACGGTGGTACTGGTATCCCAACTGCTGATATCGTAAAAGCTATTTCTTTAGGTACTTCAAAAATTAACGTAAACACTGAGAACCAAATTGAGTTTACAAAAGCTGTCCGTGAAGCATTAAACAAAGATCAAGAAGTTTACGATCCTCGTAAATATATTGGACCTGGCCGCGAAGCTATCAAAGCAACTGTTGCTGGTAAAATTCGCGAATTCGGTTCTAACGGTAAAGCGTAAGAATAAAATTCCGTTTTGGAAACCGTCTAGTCTTTTAGACGGTTTCCTTTCGTTGTATAATGAAAGCGTGAACAAGTCTAAAGATTTTTATCATTTCGTTTTTGAAATAGAAAATAATGTGCATAGTCCTATTAATAAATGTGATAACGTATCTAAATTGATAAATTTTGCTCGATGAATAGTTAATCTTTATCTATTCGGAATATAGGAGAAATGGAGATAATGGTTTCCTATTTATTGAGTTTTGGGATGGAAAGAGTGATTGAGATTGTTAAGGGGAATCTTCTAATTCTTTTTATAAAGAATTTAGAAGGTAAATACATTCACAAGAAGGGAGCTCAATATGGAAAAATTGCTAATTGAAGGCGGAAGAGCTTTAAATGGAACAATTCGAGTGAGTGGTGCGAAAAACAGCGCTGTTGCACTAATTCCAGCGACAATTTTAGCAGATACTCCAGTAACCATTGGTGGAGTTCCTAATATTTCGGACGTGAAAATGTTAGGAGACTTACTAGAGGAAATTGGAGGGAAAGTAACATATGGGCAGGAGGAAGAGATGGTAGTCGATCCTTCTAACATGGTTGCGATGCCTTTACCAAATGGAAAAGTGAAAAAGTTGCGTGCTTCTTATTATTTAATGGGTGCGATGCTTGGTCGTTTTAAAAAAGCTGTTATTGGGCTTCCAGGTGGATGTCATTTAGGACCGAGGCCGATTGATCAGCATATTAAGGGGTTTGAAGCGTTAGGTGCACATGTTACGAATGAACAAGGTGCTATCTATTTAAGAGCAGATGAATTGCGCGGGGCACGTATTTATTTAGACGTTGTTAGTGTAGGGGCTACGATTAATATTATGCTAGCAGCTGTCCGAGCGAAAGGTAGAACTGTTATTGAAAATGCAGCGAAAGAACCCGAGATTATTGATGTAGCTACATTGTTAACAAGCATGGGAGCACGCATTAAAGGTGCTGGTACAGATGTAATCCGAATTGATGGTGTGGACTCACTGCATGGTTGTCACCATACTATCATTCCAGATCGTATTGAGGCTGGTACGTATATGATTTTAGGAGCGGCATCAGGAGGAGAAGTAACAGTTGATAATGTTATTCCTCAGCATTTAGAGTCAGTTACTGCAAAGCTAAGAGAAGCTGGTGTTCAAGTTGAAACGAACGATGATCAAATTACAGTGAACGGTAATAGAAGGTTAAAAGTAGTTGATATAAAAACGCTTGTATATCCAGGTTTCGCAACAGATTTACAACAGCCGTTTACGACGCTTTTAACAAAGGCGCACGGGACGGGAGTTGTAACGGATACAATTTACGGCGCTCGTTTCAAACATATTGATGAATTACGTCGTATGAATGCACAAATTAAAGTAGAAGGTCGTTCGGCAATTGTAACTGGTCCTGTTTTATTACAAGGTGCAAAAGTAAAGGCGAGTGACTTACGAGCTGGGGCTTCGCTTGTTATTGCAGGATTAATGGCGGATGGAATTACAGAAGTAACCGGACTTGAGCATATTGATCGAGGTTATGAAAATATAGTAGACAAGCTTAAAGGGCTTGGTGCAAACATTTGGCGAGAACAAATGACAGAGCAAGAAATTGAAGAGATGAAGAACGCATAAGTGATACTTCCGCAAGTGGGGAGCGAAGTATCACTATTTGCGGAAGTACACTTTATAGAAAAATAAAGTTCACAAAATACGGCAGAAATATAAAGGCTTAAAGGAGAGGGATTATCGTGGAAAGAAGTTTATCTATGGAGTTAGTACGTGTAACAGAGGCTGCAGCATTATCATCAGCGCGTTGGATGGGACGCGGGAAAAAGGATGAAGCAGACGGTGCAGCAACGTCTGCTATGCGTGATGTATTTGATACAATTCCGATGAAAGGTACAGTTGTAATTGGTGAAGGTGAGATGGATGAAGCGCCAATGCTGTATATCGGAGAGAAATTAGGTACAGGGTATGGCCCGCGCGTAGACGTTGCAGTTGATCCTTTAGAAGGGACAAACATTGTAGCAGCTGGCGGATGGAATGCACTTGCCGTTATTGCAATTGCAGATCATGGTAATTTGTTACATGCTCCTGACATGTACATGGATAAAATCGCGGTTGGTCCAGAAGCAGTTGGAGCCGTTGATATTGATGCCCCTATTATTGATAACTTACGTGCAGTTGCGAAAGCAAAAAACAAGGATATTGAAGATGTTGTAGCAACAGTTTTAAACCGTCCACGTCATCAAGCAATTATCGAAGAAATTCGTAAAGCTGGTGCTCGTATTAAATTGATTAACGATGGAGATGTAGCTGGAGCAATCAATACAGCATTTGACCGTACAGGTGTAGATATTTTATTCGGTTCTGGTGGGGCTCCTGAAGGAGTATTAGCAGCTGTCGCATTAAAATGTTTAGGTGGAGAAATCCACGGAAAGCTTCTTCCTCAAAATGAAGCTGAATTAGCTCGTTGTAAAAAAATGGGTATTGAAGATATAAATCGTATCCTTCGTATGGAAGACTTAGTAAAGGGTGACGATGCAATCTTTGCAGCAACAGGTGTAACAGACGGAGAATTGTTACGAGGCGTTCAATTTAAAGGTAGCGTTGGAACAACACAATCTCTTGTTATGCGTGCAAAATCAGGTACAGTACGTTTCGTAGACGGACGCCATAGTTTAAATAAAAAACCGAACTTGGTTATTAAATAAAAAGTGCAAGCGGCTCGTTCAGAATGGAAGAAGCAAAGCTACCGACCATTCTAGTTGTTAAAACTAGATTAAATAATAAGCGAAGACAAATTTTCTTGTCTTCGCTTATTGTATTTGTGTCCCAACGTATTGATTAAAACTAGATAAAAGGGTTACAATAGTGAATATTACCCTACTTGAACTTATTGCCTTTCATTATTAATTATTTGCCTTCCGTATTTTTTCCCTTTACCCATGTGAAAAGAGAATAACGTTAAAGTGTGGTGTCTGAATGAATTTGTCAATTGCAGCATTAGAAAACATGAAATTAAAAGAGTTATACGAGCTTGCGAAAGAATTTAAGATTTCGTATTATAGCAAATTAACGAAAAAAGAATTAATCTTCGCCATTTTAAAAGCTCGAGCAGAAAAAGAAGGTTTCTTTTTCATGGAAGGCGTATTAGAAATTATTCAATCAGAAGGATTTGGATTCCTACGTCCTATCAACTATTCTCCAAGCTCAGAAGATATTTATATCTCAGCTTCGCAAATTCGTCGTTTCGATTTACGTAATGGAGATAAGGTTTCTGGTAAAGTACGACCTCCGAAAGAAAATGAACGCTATTTTGGATTATTACAAGTTGAAGCTGTAAACGGAGATGATCCAGAGTCAGCAAAAGAGCGTGTGCATTTCCCTGCATTAACACCATTATACCCAGATCGCCAAATGAAATTGGAAACGGAACCGAAAAAGTTACCGACACGCATCATGGATTTAATCGCACCAGTTGGATTTGGACAACGTGGTTTAATTGTTGCGCCTCCAAAGGCGGGTAAAACAAGTCTATTAAAAGAAATTGCACACAGCGTTACAACAAATCATCCAGAAGCAGAATTAATTGTGCTTCTAATTGATGAGCGTCCAGAGGAAGTAACAGACATTGAACGTTCTGTTAAGGGCGATGTTGTAAGTTCTACTTTTGATGAAGTACCAGAAAATCATATTAAAGTAGCTGAACTTGTGTTAGAACGTGCAATGCGTCTTGTAGAGCACAAAAAAGACGTTATCATTTTAATGGATAGTATTACCCGTTTAGCGCGAGCTTACAACCTCGTTATTCCGCCAAGTGGTAGAACATTATCGGGTGGTATCGACCCAGCGGCTTTCCATAGACCGAAGCGTTTCTTTGGGGCTGCGCGTAATATTGAAGAGGGCGGTAGCTTAACGATTTTAGCAACAGCGCTCGTTGATACAGGGTCTCGTATGGACGATGTAATT